>CAZUFR010000226.1:0-2635 GCA_964619655.1 uncultured Syntrophomonas sp.
GACCCCACCGCTTATGTACAATAGAAAATAAACGGTAATAATAAAATTGTCTTGTAAAAACGTCGAATTTAGAACTTAATCAATTATTAAGAGTGAGGGGTGAGGGGACTTCCAAACTCCGCCAACCCGATACACATATTTTCATACACGGTTGCTGTGTGCCCTTTAGGGTACGTCCTTCGGGTATGACGGGTCAATTAGAAAATAAATGATGAGCCAGGAATCCCCTGGCTTATTTTATTTTATTGGATAAAAGTGTAGCAAATCTATATAATTATTACTGAATAAAAGCAGTTACTGGTATACTCAAGAGATAAGATAAATAAAATTATATATGGTGGTGGAAATTTGAAGAAAAATGCTTTCATTAAAGGCTTAAACGCCTTCCTGGCAGTAATGGGTACTGTCTTTGTGGTCGGACTTGTATATATATTTTTAACTAATGCCGGTGGTTTAAGTACATTTATCAGTGTGCTGGGCCTGGTTAAGACCCAATCCCTGTATGATATTGATGATGCTAAAGTCTTTGAGGGTGCGGCCTCGGGTGTAGTATCCTTACTTAATGATCCCTACTCCGAATACCTGGACAAAAATACCTGGCAGGATCTGCAAATTAGGTTAGATGCCAAGTTCGGTGGTATCGGAGTATACATCCTGCAGGATGACCAGGGTAAACTTAAAGTTTTATCGCCCATAAAAGGTACCCCAGCCTATAAAGAAGGAATCAAGCACGGGGATATTATTACCAAGATAAACGGTGAAAGCGCGGTAGGAATGAGCCAGGATGAAGCTGTGCATCTTATGCGGGGAGATCCGGGAACCCAGTTATTACTAAGTGTTTATCGGGGTTCTGATGGTAAGGAACATGATTTCCGGATTATTCGGGAGATAATCAATGTACCTTCAGTAGAGGCACGGCTTATTGATAGTGCCAATCAGATAGGCTACATTAGCTTAAATCAATTCAGCTCCCGTTCAGACGAGGAAATGAAAGAAAGTATGAATGACCTGCTGGACAATAAGAAGATCCGAGGGCTTATCCTGGACCTGCGTAATAATGGTGGGGGCGATTTCGATGTATCTATTGCTATCGCAGGTATATTCCTGGATGGGAACAAGGTAGTCAGTGCTGCCGATGCTCAGGGTAATGAGAAGGTTTACCATGCTAGCAAGGGTAAAGTAGATATTCCCCTAGTGGTACTGGTAAACGAAGATAGTGCCAGCGCTTCGGAGGTTTTGGCAGCAGCTTTGCGGGATAATCAACGGGCAGTCCTGGTGGGTCAGAAAACTTTCGGTAAGGGTTTGGTGCAGACCGTATTTCAACTGCGCAATGGCGGCGCCTTAAAGCTTACTACCCAGAAATACTATACCCCCGGCGGGATAGATATAAACGAAGTTGGTATAACTCCGGACTACGTGGTAGAGAATAATGCTGATGAGGATAACGACCAACAGCTTGATAAAGCCATATCGGTCTTGAAGAAACAAATTTATTAGAATTTTTAAGATTGTCTGGCACTCAGTAATAACAAACCTCTGTTAATCTACATGAAGACTAGGCTGAGTGCCGGATTTTTGCGTCAATAATGCTATCAAATTGCTCATCTTAGCATAAAAGGAGGTGGGGACTTGGAGCTGATTATTGAGGTCATGCTTTTAATGGGGCAGGTTTTCCTCAATACCTTCACTTCCCCCCTGTTCATAATTACCTATCTGTTCTTATTCTTTATAGTTTGCTGGCAATACCGGCGCCTGGAGGACATAACTCAGAACTTAATGAATTATTCCCGCAACCGCTACCTGCAATCAGCGCTATTATCTGCAGCATTGGGGTTGCTGGGAGGTTTACTAGGTAGTATATTGCTAATCTTTATAGGCATTGACCTGGGACACCTGGGGATAATGTACCTCTGGGTCATTGCTATGCTATTAATGCTTATCAATCCCCGCTTTCTCTGTTTTGCCTATGCCGGAGGTGTACTATCCCTTATTAGTTTAGCCACCGGCTACCCGGATATAAACATTCCTCAACTGATGGGTTTAATAGCGGTGCTGCATATGGTAGAAAGCATACTCATTATGTTAAATGGTAGTTACAACCCGGTACCTGTTTACATTCGGTCTGGAGATAACATCAGGGGGGGATTTAACCTCCAGAACTTCTGGCCAATTCCCCTGATTGCTCTGGTAGCCAGCGGGATGGCCGATACCTCTACCGGAATAAATATGCCAGACTGGTGGCCATTAATTAAAGACTATGGACAATATGATTATGGGCGCAATTATACTCTACTACCGGTACTGGCAGTACTTGGCTATGGTGAAATAAGTTCGACCAGTACACCAGGTCAGCGGGTTAAACAATCGGGTAAAAACCTGTTTATATTTAGCCTCAGTCTCTTACTGCTTTCGATTTTGGCCTCCCGCTGGGTACAGCTGACTATAATTGCAGCTCTTTTCAGCCCTTTGGGTCATGAGTTTATTATCTGGCTGGGTATGCGGGAGGAAACTAAACGCCAGCCTATTTATGTTAAACCCCCCCGGGGAGTTATGGTTCTGGATGTTAAAACTGGTTCCCTCGCCAGCCAGGCAGGAATACGCTCCGGGGATATAATACTGGGCATAAACGGTGAAC
>CAZUFR010000227.1:0-2624 GCA_964619655.1 uncultured Syntrophomonas sp.
GCCTCGCCCCTAGTAACTATGTGAGCCGGGTTATAGTTTTTACCATCAGCTTTTATGATACCCAGTCCCCAGGTAAGAGCTGCAGCAGCTTTGGAGGTTGGGGACAACTGGGCTGTATCCTGGTAAGATACCTGGTATATGCCTTCTATCCGGGTAAGGTATTCTATCTCCAGGAAGCGTAGCATTAATAAAGACAGATTATCACGGCTAACCTGGCTGTTTAAATCAGGGCTCTCTTTAATCCAACCTAATCTTTGACAGCGGTTAATTAATTCCTGGTCCTCAATCTTGCCAATGCCATAGATACCTTCTTTAGAAGCCAGCATAGCCTTTAGCAGTGATCGCAGGGTTATATTCTCGTCAGGACGAAAACTATTGCCATACTCACCGAAAATACCGGCCTGTCCCAGCAGGGATATTTCTTTCTGGGCAAAATGCCCCTCTATATCATTAAAAACATAAGATTGGGGTTTATCGGATACTGATTGACCGTTCTGATAAAGGGCCTGGCCGGTTTTTGCATCCAAAATGCTTAATCCGTCTTTGGATTCCGGAAAATAAACCAATTTAACCTGGGGCTGTTCTCCCGGTTTTTGAATGAAGGTATACCTTAATTTTAAAGGAATAGTTTTGAGAAAGACTTCATTGGCTTTATCTGTCCCCAGGATCCCGGTGGTTGACGGAAAATTAGCCTCGGTCCAGTCCAGACTATAACTGGATACCTGTTTGCGTTTGGCATCTACTGTAATTCTGATGCCATCATCGGGGCACAGGGCACCATTGACCAGGCGCAGGTAATTAAACGACCAGCTATCGTTTTCCGGGGAATTATCCTGCAAACTATCATTGTAAATATTAGTTTCTTGGAAGCGCTGGGGTTGGATTCCCTTAACAAAACGTACAGCTATTTGTTGGGCTTCATCTTTTCCTATAGCCGGTGCTGTGCCTTCTACCGGGGGTAAATTCAGGTGGAAATTTAGTAGTTCACCATTGGCGGCATTAACCTGTGCCCACAGATTGCCATAGGATGTTTTTGATGTTAATTGCCAGTTAAGATTCCAAGTTCTTAAGCCCGGGTTATTATAGCTCTTTTCCAGGCCGGCCGATCTTAATTCCATATTATCTGGTACTGTTACCCATTTTTTTACCGCCTCTACCGCCTGGCCTTGAGTAATAAGTTCGGCTGATTTTTCAACTTCCTGCTGTTCTTCCGGACTGAGGCTGACAGCTTCATCTCGTCCTGCAGATAAATTCATCTGTTTAACCGATTCTCCCATGCCACCAACTTCAGACATAAAGTATTCCTCATTTACCGGTTTGCCGGTAAAAGCGTCAATCATTGCATTTGACTGGTGTTTAACCGCATAGACCAAACGAGGAGACGGAAAATTTTGGTCGCCTTTTAAAGGCTGCACCGCCGACGGGAAAATGTATTGCAGTTTTAGCATCTGCTCATTATCGAAGACTTCACCCGCCTGTTTCTGGGAAATAATACCGACCGGTTCAGGGAGTTTAGTGTTAGTCCAGTGTAAGTTATAATGGAGGACCTCCCCGCTATGCCTATCTATTTCCATACTGGCATAATCAATACCCACCGGGATTTTATTATAGGTTCTTTTCCAGTAAATATTATAGGAGCCATAACTGTCAAGCGGGATTATCGAAGATTCCTGATCCATAACCAGGTCAGGGGACTTGCCGGGAAGTAACTGGTTAAGGAGTTTCTGACCGGTTTGGCGGGCCTGGGTAATGGATATGGAGGGAATTTTACTGCCGGATGTAGCCTGCCCTTGCCAGCGGTACATGCTCATTATCTCACCACTATTGGCATCTATCTCGGCCATAAAACTACCTTCCTTGCCCTCCGAAGCGGTCCAATTTAAACGCCATACTTGTCGATTATCAGAGCTATCAAAGGCCGAACTAAATTCCTGCAAATCAGAAGGAATATTAAAATTCTGCTTTACTATTTGAATAGCTTTATCAAGGGAAATACTACCGGGGGAACCCCCCTGCCCACTGTTACTATTACCTGGAGCCCCCAGCGCAGTGACTGGTAAGAGAATTACCAGCAGTAAAGCCGTCCCCAGGCGGGCTATTTTTCTTAACCTTTTTGTTATCATGTACTCTTTCGTCTCCCTTCATTTAATAGCCGATTATAAACAACCTGGCATTATCATCCATTGCTGCTTTACCTGAATATACGTCAATGGCTTTGGAAACTTTCAATTTGGTGACAAGGGGACGGGGTTATTGACACCTTCCCAGGAAGGTGTCAATAACCCCGTCCCCTTGTCACCTAAACCCGGGTTATTCCAGGCCTTTTCCAAACCGGCTGATCTTAATTCCATATTGTCCGGTATCTTAACCCATCTTTTTACCGCCTCTACTGCCTGGCCTTGAGTAATTAGCCCAGCTGACTTTTCAACTTCCCGCTGTTCTTCCGGACTGAGGCTGACAGCTTCATCCCGTGTTGCAGCTGAATTCATCCTTTTTGCCGATTCTCCCATACCACCAACCCCGGAAATTATGTTCTCCGCAATTATGGATGTTGAGGCTACTGAGTATTATCCTTAGGATGATAATTTACCAATAAAATCATAAACCTTGGTTATGTGCTATTA
>CAZUFR010000228.1:0-2617 GCA_964619655.1 uncultured Syntrophomonas sp.
TATATGCTTTTACATATGAGGTCGCTAATAGAAAATACAGTCACTTGTATTATACCTTTTATCACAAAGAATGAAAATTTTTATATCGCTTTATCCAACCTGTGGATGAATGCCGGGTAAGGGTGTTAAGATAAGTATTATAGAGGTGATTGATTATGAGCAATCGGCTGCTCCTGGTGGATGATGAAGTTAAAATACTGGATATGATTGATAATTATCTTAAACGGGAGGGGTTTGAAACTGCCCGGGCGAGTAATGGTAATGAGGCTCTGGAGCTTTTCCGCAGCCAGAGCTTTGACCTTATTGTCCTGGATTTAATGCTGCCAGAACTAGATGGCCTGGAAGTATGTAAAGAAATTCGCCGTTTTAGTGAGGTCCCGATTATTATGCTGACCGCAAAAAATGATGAAATAGATAAATTACTAGGATTGGAACTGGGTGCTGATGATTATATTGGCAAACCGTTTAGCCTGCGGGAATTAACTGCTCGTATCAAGGCTGTTTTGCGGCGGAGTAAAAATCATTCCCCGGCAGTCACCACGATAAAGGTAAATAACCTGCGTCTGGAACCGTCCCGTTTCGAATTATATGTGGATGATACCTTGCTCACCCTGACCCCCACCGAGCTTAAAATTATGTATGCTCTGTTGGAATATCCCGGCCAGGTTTTCAGCCGCCTGCAGCTTTTAGAGAGAGCTTACGGAGATATTTATGAGGGTTATGAACGCTCTATCGACACTCATATCAGTAACCTGCGCCGTAAACTGGAAAAGACTGCTAGCCAGATTTCCATAAAGTCGGTTTACGGTATTGGCTATAAGGTGGAAAGGGAGGATAGTAGCGATGAAGATATCTCATAGGCTAACTCTAACTATGGCTGCTATCGCCATCTTCTCCGTTTTTCTGCTGGCCGGCCTGATTTATAATTCTACCGATAATATTTTTTCCCGCTATATTAACCGCAGTATCTCGGTTCAATGCCAACGCTGGGCTGAGGGGCTGGAATCCTATTATGCCGAGCAGGAAAACTGGGATAACCTGCAATCCTACCTGCAAAACCCAACCAGGAATGCAGATTCACCTGGTCACCACCGCGGTCGTGGGCCTGGTGCCAATGCCCAGCGCTTTATGATGGGGGATATAGTAGTGGTGGACGCTAACAAAAAGGTAATAGGCGACTCTAGTGAAACCCGACTGGGTGAATATGTAAGTGAAGGGGAGCTAAAGAATGCCTATCCCCTGGAGGTTGGCAATAAATATATTGGCAATGTCATCTTTTACGAGACCGGAATGAATAGACTGGGTGAGCTGGAAATAGATTTTCTGACCAATATGAGCCGGGCCACTCTGCTGGCGGCCTTGCTTACATTAATTATTGCTATTATACTGGCGATTTTTATGAGCAGAAAAATAAGCCGCCCCATTAGTGAGCTGGCTGTTGCTACTAATCAGTTAGCAGAAGGTCACTGGTCAACCCGGGCAAGGATCAAAGGCGACCAGGAAATCGCTGTCCTGGCTGATAATTTTAATCTGATGGCCCAAAAGCTGCAGGAGGCCCAAACTCGACGGGAAAATATGACTGCTGATATTATTCACGAATTAAAAACTCCCTTGTCCATTTTGCGGGGTAACCTGGAATCACTACAGAGTGGTGCTCTAATGGCTTCGGAGGAAACGTTTCTGTCCCTGCAGGATGAGGTAATTCGATTAACTAAACTGGTAGAAGATTTGGAAGTGCTAAGCCGTTTGGAAAGTGGGAGGCTGGCTCTAGACCTGCAGTCCTGTGAAATGTCACAGCTACTGGATGCCCTGTTCCCTATTATTAATACCCTGGAGTTGCAGGGAAAGGTATTTAAGAGTGAGATAGCAGACGATCTCCCTCCGCTTTATGTAGATAGGGGCAGGACTTTGCAGGTGTTAATTAACCTGCTCAGTAATGCCATGCACTATACCCCTGAGGGGGGCAGTATAACACTGCAGGCTAATAAAGAAGAAGCGGGTTTTGTTCACTTAACTATAAGCGATTCGGGAAAAGGAATAGATAAGCAAGATCTGGAACATATATTTGATCGTTTTTATCGGGCCGATCGTTCCCGTTCACGCCAACTGGGGGGAACCGGGCTGGGGCTGGCTATAGCCCGGGGTTTTGTAGAAGCCCAGGAAGGTACACTCTGGGCCGAAAGTATTCCAGGTCACGGTAGTACTTTTCACCTTCTGCTGCCAGCGGTTACGCAATAGGGTGGCAAGGTGCCTTTAGTTACCTCCTAAAATCTCATTCCTTCCAGATGTTTTTGAGCCAGTTCCAGGTCACTGGGTTTATCAACGTCTACGCCCACTTCGGCATAGGGTGATATTATGGCCTTACCTTTGATACCCAGGGTTTTATAAAATCTTTTCTCTACTATTTGTATGTTTAAACGGCGAGTAATATATTTCCATACCAGGCCAAAGCCGAATAGTTTAGCCATAGCCAGGGGATTCTTCCTTCTCTCCACCAGTTTTAGAGCCATTTCCAGAACCTCATCAAACAATTCCGAGCGCAGGATAAAGAGGTTACCGCCGGTGAAAATCCCATCTTTAAGCTTTACATAAGTCCGTCTAACTCCAGGAAAACGAT
>CAZUFR010000229.1:0-2617 GCA_964619655.1 uncultured Syntrophomonas sp.
GTTCATGGGGTTAACATGTCCATACCATATTGTTTCTTCATAACCATCATTTAATAAGAAAATAGAATTTTAATTGACACAGATAACACTGATTTCCTATGATTTACACTGATTTTTTAAAATACAACTTAACCCCAGCTGGTATTTTCATTCGTGGTTGCGTGTCCCGCACTCATGGCTGGTTAATACGAAAATAGAAAAAACGGTTCCCTATTGAAGGAACCGTTTTGTAAAAAATTAGTTATCGTTTTGCATCGTAGAGCAAATACATTTATGTAAACTTTGCTCAAAGCGCTTATCATCTTCAATACTTCTTTTTTTAGGGCCCCTGGTTCTACCACCTGTCCTGCGTAATTTCGCCTTGACCTCTCTTTCCTCTAAAAGAAAGTCCATGGTAGACACTTTATACTCGCGCCCCATTGGACTAAGGCATTGGGCTCCTTTACCCAAAACCATAGCTGCCAGTCCCCAGTCCTGGGTAATAACTATATCTCCTGATTCAGTTAAATTCATTATTTTAAGATCAGCTTCCTGGGAAGCGTTGCCTACTACTATATGATGGTCGGAGTCTATATTATGATTAAAACTGGCAACAGTCCATACCGCCAAATTATATTTACGACTCTGTCGGAAACAGATTTGCAAAACCGACTTAGGACAGGCATCGGCATCTACCAGAATTCTCAATATACTCCCCCTAACAATTATCTCTCTCACAACTGTCAACATGTACGGTTGTAGATGAAGTAAACAACTTCTCATTAATACTTTTTTCCACCTGGTCGGCGATATCGTGCGCCCGTAGCAGTGAAAGATTCTTATCTACCTCTATATGAATAATTACCATTTTGTTAGCGCCATAGTCATGAACACTAATGTCATGAGTAGCCATGACTCCTGGTACGGAAAGAGCTAAACGGCTAATCTCCTCAACCTGAGAGGGATCATTTTCACCAATTATCTTGGAACAGGACTCCCGAAAGATTTCTATTGCAGTCCAAATGATGAGCCCTGATACACAGAAACCTAATATGGCATCAACACGGTAATAGCCAAACTGGGATGCCAGAATAGCTATTGCCACCAATACAGACGCAATAGCATCGGTACGATGATGCCAGGCATCAGCTATCAGGGTAGAGGAGGAAATCCTCTGTCCCAAATCAATCGAGAAACGAGACATTAGTTCTTTAAACAAAGCCGCCAGCAGCATAACTACAACTACCAAGTAACTTCCCGCTACAGGAGTATTAGCAATTAAGCGTTTATAGGAATCAATTCCAAACTTAACCCCTACTGCTGCCAGAAGTATTGAAATAACCAGGGTGGCAATAAATTCAATGCGACCATGACCATGGGGGTGTTCCTCATCAGGAGGGATGGCTGCCAATTTAAAGCCGGCAATTACCACTATAGAGGTTATTACGTCGGAAGCGGTATGGACCGCATCAGCAATCAGCGAAATACTATTGACCATTACCCCCAGAATACCTTTGATAATCGCCAATACAAAATTACCGCATATACTAAACCACGCCTCCAGGTAAGCTACCTGATTCCGGTGAATGGGGTTATCAATTGTATTTTCTGCAGGTACCTCTTTTAGGGTTTTACGAATCATAAAGTTAGTAAATGAAGTGGTTAACCTATCCAAAATCAACACTCCCTGTTTCCGTATTAACCTGCCATGTTTGCCTGGCATACGAACCATAAATGAAAATTGGTTCATTGGGTTATCCTTTACCCCTTACTCCTCACGCCTTACTCTAGACAATTAATCAAGTTCTAAAGTAGAGGTTATGCACAAGACAACTTCGTTATTAACGCCTATCCTAACTACTCTCCATAGATAAAAAAATACCGTTAGACTGTTACTTTTGCATAATAGTCCCACGGTAACTCCGCTGCCCGCTTAGGGCCCGGCACAAAGCCTGACTCTAGTATTAGATTCTTATCGTTTATTATACTAAAAATTATACATATAAGGCAAGTAATAAATATTCTGTTTAATATATCTTTTCCCATAAACTTAAAGGAGTTTCTTTATATATATAGAATACTAATTCAGTTAAATTGGGAGGGTTTACTGAAATGGCAATAAAAATAATAAGTGATAGTACAGCATATATTAATGTAGAAACGCAAAGGGAACTGGATATTAGCATAATTCCTCTAAGTGTTCATTTTAAGGATGAATCGTTTAGGGAAACAGAAGTGGATTATAATTATTTTTACAATAAAATCGAAAGCACCGGATGTATTCCTACCTCTTCTCAACCTTCGCTAGGAGAAATTCACGAAAACTTCCGGCAGATAGTCGCCCGGGGAGATGAGATTCTGGGAATTTTTATCTCTTCGGCTATGAGTGGTACCTGGGCTACAGCATTAAAAGCTAAGGAAATGATTTTAAATGAATTTCCAGATGCCCGGATAGAAATCATGGATTCCTATACCAACTGTATGGCCATGGGTTTACAAGTCTTAACCGCTGCTCGTTTAGCCCAGGCAGGGGAGAGTTTTAAAACAGTTCTGGAGGCAGCTCAGCAGACGCGTGATCGGGTGAGATTTTACTTTGTCCCCGAAACTCTTGAGTATCTAAAAAAAGGCGGGCGTATAG
>CAZUFR010000230.1:0-2603 GCA_964619655.1 uncultured Syntrophomonas sp.
TCAATGTCTATTTTCGTACTAATATTATCATATAGTCAGAATAAAGGAAAACTTGCAGTTTAATGCTGCTTTGAAACTCAAACCTGCACGTAAAAAATACCTCTTGTTGATTGCTTTTGCTAACAACAAGAGGTATTTTTCCATCACAATTAGCTGACTTTGTTTTCCAGGCGTAAACGGTCGGCGATAATAGCTATAAATTCAGAATTAGTAGGTTTACCCTTTTCCCCACTAATAGTATAACCAAAAAACTTGTTAATCTTATCTACATCACCGCGATCCCAGGCTAATTCAATAGCATGGCGTATAGCCCTTTCTACCCGACTGGGGGTAGTATCGTATTTCGTAGCTATAGTAGGATAAAGTTCCTTGGTGACTGCACCGAGATAATTAATCTCATCAACCACTAACATAATAGCATCCCGTAAATATTGATATCCTTTAACATGAGCCGGTACTCCAATTTCGTGAATAACTTTTGTTACTTCTACTTCAAGATTTTTCGGGGATGCTGGCTGCACGCTGACAGCAGCTACAGGGGCAACACCGTCTGTTCTAGGCTTAACGTCTCTAACTACCTGTTTAACCCGATCACCCAATACCTGAAGGTTAAAAGGTTTTAAAATGTAATAATCAGCTCCCAATTGAACCGCCTTCTGGGTAATGTTCTCCTGACCAAATGCTGTAAGTATGATAATCTTGGGACGTACTTGAAGGTTAAGTTCATTAATCTTTTCCAGAACCCCAATGCCATCCATATAAGGCATAATCAGGTCCAGTATAAGTACTTCAACCTCCTTTTTCTCTAAAACATCCAGAACTTCCATACCATTAGCACACACGCCGACCATTTCAAAATCAGGCTCATTAGAGAAGTAGTCCTTTAGAATTCCGCAAAATTCCCGGTTGTCATCTGCAACCAGGACCTTAATCTGATTAGATTCACTTAACATACAGATTTATTCCCCCTCATCCCTTTATATATCTGATTTCTTTGAATTATTAACGGTTTTCGACGGTAGATCAAGGATTTCCTGCTTTTTTTTTCCACTAAATTAACCAATTATCTCACAGCCACTAACATAAACATACACATAAATACAAGACCAAACTACTTTACGCTTTGAGTATATTATACAGTAATATGCTGCTTACAGGCTATTGATTTCATTTTCGGGCCGATTTTAATTTGTCGAAACCCTTTGTAGGTTAGTGTTCAAATCGGACATTTCCGACAACATACTATCCATAAATATACCATAACCCCGCTCCGGATCATTCAGAAATACATGAGTTACCGCCCCAATAATTTTAGAATCTTGAATAATGGGACTTCCGCTCATTCCCTGGACAATCCCGCCACTCAAGTTCAGCAGGCGTGGATCAGTTACTTTGATTACCATGGCTTTACCATTGTTACGTTCTGGATATACCTTCTCAATCATTATGCTAAATTTTTCTATATCCTCCCCGTTTACCACCGTGTAAATTTCAGCTTCCCCTTCCCGAACCTGATGAGCATACCCTACCTCCATAGTATAAGCTGAAATGGGATTATTAATTTCAATCCCGGTCTTACCATAAATGCCGTGAAATGTGTTCTTACTTATAGTACCTTCAATCCGCCCATTACCATTAAAAACTCCAATTTTTTCTCCCGGTTGGCCGGGCTTACCCCGCTTGATAGTCTGAATAGAAGCACTTACAATTTTCCCCTGTAGGACCTCAATTCCCTGGCGAGTATCAGCATCAACAATAATATGGCCCAGAGCTGCATATTCGTGAGTATTTGGATCCCAAAAAGTAAGGGTCCCCACGCCCACTATGCCATCCCGTACATATAATCCAATTCTATATCTATTGGTCTCTCCGCAGGGGACCGGCTGTACCGGGACATTTATAAATTTATCCCGTCGCTTTATAGAAAGTGATATGGACTCTCCCTTTTTATCATCAATTATTCGGGCCAGTTCATTTTCATTACTAACCATCTGGCCATCTACCCGGTAAACCAGGTCTCCGATTTCTATACCTTTATCACGGGCCGGGTAAACCTTATTACCTTCCTTATCTAACACCGGGGCAAAACCAACCACCATAATTCCCCGGGACTGCAATAACACGCCAATTGAATGCCCCCCGGGTACTACCCTGCGGGTAGGAAGTGATTCTATCGCCATGGACTTAACCGGTATATAACCAAGTAATTTTAATTGTACGTTTACCTTTCCAGGGCGCAGGGCCATTATTTCGTAACGGTTTCCGTCCCGATTAACTACCACCGGGGGATCCTGGGAGGTTACAAAAACACTTTCTGTTGGCCTTGTAACCTGCATATCGATTTTACTGGCAAGTTGTGAAGGTAAATCAAACTCTAATTGGCTGGATTCACCTACTACCATGCGCTGATAAGCCGGTAAAGTTAAAAGGGTTTTGGACTGAGGTGAGAAACAAATAGTAAGAAAAGCAAGTGCCAGAATAACTCCTATTATCGGCCTGATTCTATGCAACAAATTCACTCCTGCCCGGAAGCAAGAGAATACCTATAGGGTACCCGAGGTTCTTATGCTTCCTCCAATTGATACCCTATATTTTCTCCCTGT
>CAZUFR010000231.1:0-2593 GCA_964619655.1 uncultured Syntrophomonas sp.
ATATTACGCTATAATTGAAAAGGATGACTGAGTATGCTAAAATATGACGATATTCTCAATACTCCAAAGGGGAGGAAATATTCTTGGACAAAACTCTGAAAAACATTGCCATATATGTACTTATAGTATTAATGGCCCTATTTGCCATACAACTGACTTCCAATCGTGATACCAAGGTAAGTGAGCTTACTTATCCGCAATTTTACAGTAAAGTTGAGCAGGGGCAGGTTAAAACGGCTGAATTAGAAGTAGATGACAACATCTACCGCATAAAAGGCCAGTTGAATGATAAGACCGCCTATACTGCGACTGCACCCAAGGAAGGCGACATAATTAAACTGCTTACCGATAAAAAGGTTGATTTTAATGTGGTTCCGATGCCGCCCACCCCCTGGTGGTTGTCATTGCTTACCACCCTATTTCCTATTCTTATCCTGATAGCCTTTTTAATTTTTATTATGAACCAGACCCAGGGTGGAGGAAACCGGGTTATGCAGTTTGGTAAGAGCAAAGCCCGCATGATGAGCGGTGAAGAGGTCGATATAACCTTTAAAGATGTGGCCGGGGCGGAAGAAGCCAAAGAGGAAATGGAAGAAGTAGTAGAGTTTCTAAAAAACCCGGGCAAATTTATCCAGATAGGGGCTAAAATCCCCAAGGGAGTTCTGCTTTTTGGTGCACCGGGAACGGGTAAAACCCTGATGGCCAGAGCTGTTGCCGGTGAAGCCGGGGTTCCTTTCTTCTCCATAAGTGGATCTGACTTTGTAGAAATGTTTGTGGGAGTTGGAGCCGCCAGGGTTCGTGATCTCTTTGAACAGGCAAAAAAGAATTCTCCCTGTATAGTATTTATAGATGAAATAGATGCGGTAGGCCGACAGCGCGGAGCAGGTCTGGGAGGAGGACATGATGAAAGGGAGCAAACCCTCAACCAGCTGCTGGTAGAAATGGACGGTTTCAGCACTAATGAGGGTATAATTGTCATGGCCGCTACCAACCGGCCTGATATTTTAGATCCGGCTCTTTTGAGACCGGGAAGATTTGACCGCCATATCTTAATTGACCGACCTGACGTTAAGGGAAGAGAAGCCATTCTTAATGTGCACATTAAGGGCAAACCCATGGCCGAAGGTATTAACCTCGAAGTCCTGGCCAAACGTACTCCAGGCTTTACCGGGGCTGATTTGGCTAACATGGTTAACGAAGCTGCGCTGTTAGCAGCCCGGCGGGGTAAGGAGACTGTAGGTATGGAAGAAATGGAAGAGTCAATCGAAAGAGTTATTGCCGGACCGGAGAAAAAATCTCGGGTTATATCAGAAAAAGAGAAAAAATTAGTGGCCTACCACGAAGGTGGCCATGCTATAGTCAGCTATTTTCTTCCCAATACTGATAAACTGCATAAAATCTCTATTATTCCCCGGGGACGAGCAGGAGGCTATACCCTCTTACTGCCGGAGGAGGACCGCAACTATATTACCCGCTCCTACCTACTGGACGAGATTACTACTCTACTAGGAGGAAGGGTAGCGGAAGCCCTGGTTCTAAATGATATTAGTACCGGAGCTCAGAATGACCTGGAAAGGGCCAGCAGTATCGTGCGGAAAATGATTACTGAATACGGTATGTCGGAAGAATTAGGGCCTATCACCTTTGGCCATAAGAGCGAGGAAGTTTTCCTGGGACGGGATATCTCCCGGGATCGCAACTATTCTGACGCCATTGCCTATGCTATAGACAAAGAGGCTAGTGCCTATATTGAAAGCAGCTATCAAAAGGCCGAAAATATACTGAAAGAAAACATGGATAAACTTCATGAAGTAGCTGCCCGCCTGATAGAACAGGAAACCATGGAAGCTGAAGAATTTGAAGAAATCATGGGCAGTAAATAAAGAAATGACACGGGGTGACAAGGGGACGGGGTTGTTGTCAGCATTGAAAATGCTGACAACAACCCCGTCCCCTTGTCACCTCTGTCTGATTTGCTGGAAAAAAGAGAAGATTTGATTATTTTCACAAGTTGGTGAAGGATTTTTGATGGTATCGTTTAATATAATACTAATACATGGATTATTAATTAATTATTTGGGGTGAATGTTTTGAAAAGGGTGGAGTTATTAATAAATGATACACTTTACCGGCAATATATGAATTATAACGTGGAGGAAGAGCTGCAGCCGAAATTCTGTCAGCACGATTTTAGTCATCATCTGGATGTAGCCCGAATTGCATATATTCTGGTTTTGGAACACAACGACCTGAACTACTTTATAAAAGAAAGTGGATTAAGCGGCAAGTTAGCTGCCAAAGAAGTCATATATGCAGCCGGATTGCTGCATGATATAGGCAAATGGAAAGAATACCGGGAGGGAATTGACCACGCCTCCTACGGGTCCCGCCTGGCCAGGGATATTCTGGCTCGGGCCTTTTTTAACCCTAATGAGGTGGAGATAATTTGCCGAGCCATTTATGAACACCGTAACATCAGCCGGGATATGAGCTTTCTGGGCGAGCGTCTGCACCGGGCAGATAACCTGTCCCGCATTTGCAGCGAATGCCCCGACCGCTCCCAATGTCCCAAGGCTAAATATAAAGAAATAAA
>CAZUFR010000232.1:0-2590 GCA_964619655.1 uncultured Syntrophomonas sp.
TGTACGGGCAGAGGTTTACTAATTATCTGGTTGAGATACAACTGGAATAGCCCTGCTTAGCTATTAACCGCAGCCAAATACGGGGGGCATAAGAATTGAGTAAAATAAGCAGAAGGGTAATCCAGGTTATCACGGCAATTGGTATTAACAGTTATTTTATAGGGTTTACGCAGGGCAGTATTTATAAGGGAAAACTTAAAAATATTTGTGTTCCCGGGCTTAACTGCAGCTCTTGTCCGGGCGCATGGGGTTCCTGTCCCCTGGCTATGCTGCAGACGAGCATAGCCGATATGGTAAGCTCTCAATTTAAGCTCTTTATATTCGGGTTTCTGGCATTGACAGGAGTAATCCTGGGGCGCTTTGCCTGCGGGTGGTTTTGTCCTTTTGGACTTATTCAGGAATTAATTTATAAGATACCTTCACCTAAATTGGCCTTGCCGGAAGGGTTTAAACGTTTAGAAAATCTAAAGTATGTAATTCTGGTGGTTTTTGTTTTAGTACTTCCTGCTCTTGCTGCTTATGGCATGAGCAGTACCGCATTTTGCAAGTACCTTTGCCCGGTTGAAGTTTTAGAAGCGAGTCTTCCCATGATGATGGTCAGGCCATCAATTATTGAAACTATGGGCTTTTTATTTAAATGGAAATTAGTTTTTCTAATAGCGCTACTTTTATTAGCCCTGGTTGTATTCAAACCTTTTTGTCGTTATATCTGTCCGCTGGGGGCTATTTATTCGTTGTTTAATCCTATAAGCTTATACCGCCTGGAAGTGGACCAGGATAAATGCACCAAATGTGGTATTTGTCAGGATCACTGTAAATTTGAGATTAAGGTTTATGAAGAGCCTAATAATCGGGAGTGCATGCGTTGTAACGAATGTTTAGTCTGTCCCACCGAGGCCTTAACAATTAAGGCTTATGGAAAGCCAAAAGGTAGAGAAATTGAATTATAAGTTAAAAAGAAATTTCATCCAGTTGACCTGAAGCTTTTAAATGTTTGAGTAATTCTCTTAATAGCAGTCCGGTAAGGATTCCTGTAGGGATGGAAGAAAGCAGCATGATCGGCAGGTAATAAAAGATACCGCTATGTTTAATGAGCAGAGCTGCCATGGCCAACTGTCCCAGGTTATGGGCGGCGGCTCCGGCTACACTAAGCCCCAGTAAACTGAATCTGAAGTGGAAATTTAGCGATTTACCTAAATATAATAATATAGCCATCAAGCAGGTGGCGGTAATGGCACCGGAAAAGCTTAGAAAAAAGGCGATATTAAACAAGGTGCCGCTGAGCAAGGAGCCTAAGACGGTGCGCATAAAAGCAATTGTTAATGCCGTTTTAAAATCAAAAAGCACTAAAGCCAGGAGGGTAACAATATTAGCTAATCCCAGCTTAACCCCGGGAATGGGAAAAGGGATGGGAATAAGGGCCTCAAACAGGTGCAGAACTATAGCCAGAGCTACCAGGACCGCAATAGTAGTTAGTTTTCTGGTTGAAACCAAGATTTTTCCTCTCCCTTAACGTGCGATAGTATCGACAGAGTTTTTACTAGGGACGATTTCGATGACAATCTGGTTAGGTATGCACACTATTACCGCACCAGGCCGGTTAATCCAACCAGTTTCCATACAATAATGATCAGGGCAGGGCGAAGACTTCATCCGGATAGCACCCGGTTTTACCTCTGCGATACTGTTCCCAAGCGGACCAGGGATATTAATTAAGTGGTTGGCTCCAGGATGATTTAAATCTATTTCGGTAAATATACTTCCGTCTGTTACGATTTTCGCAGTCAGGGAGGAATCCCCCTGATAAAGCAGAAAATAGATGAGATAAGAAAGTATGGCCAGAGCAAGTAATAGCCCAATCAGCAATTTGTCAGATTTAGTCATTATGGATACCTTTTCACAAGTTGATTCTAATACAACATTTTATTACCTCGAGTGGATATTAACAAGAAGGGCATTGGTTTAAGGTCAACCAAACCAGCACATTATGCTTAGCACAGCAGGCTAATATTTAATGTACAGGAGTATGATACATATGGTAAGTGTACCGAAAGATCCAATTTGCATTCGTCCGGTAGGAGTGGTTGTTTCCGATTTCAAAGAATGCAGTCGTACTTATGACTATAATCGTGAAAGCATGATTTATATGCGCGAGGACCTGACTGATACTCTGGTCGGAGTGGAAGATTTCTCCCATATTCACGTTATCTATTACCAGCATCGTCGTGAAGAATGGTTGAAAATAATTGATGGGGAAGAAGATGAGCAGAAGTTCTCCCAGGGAGTCTATACTACCCGCTCTCCTTCCCGTCCTTCGGCCATGGGGTCCTGCGTTGTGGAACTTATTAAGCGTGAAGGGAATCGCCTTTATGTCAGAGGACTGGACGCTTTAAATGGAACTCCGGTTATGGATATTAAAGTATATGTTCCCCAGTATGATGCTTTTCCTTTAGCACAAGCACCGTCTAAATTTTGCCACGAAAAAAAGGGTGAATAATTGTGAGCCTGGTACAAAAACAGCTTAATAGGTTTTCCATTTATGATTTGATTATCATTGCCATGATGGCGGCTCTGGGGATTGCCACCAAAC
>CAZUFR010000233.1:0-2561 GCA_964619655.1 uncultured Syntrophomonas sp.
AAAATTCTTCCTGTGATTTTACCGCTACCAGTAAATCACCGGCAACAACATCTACTCCTGGTAACAAAGCTATATAATTTCGTCCACTGTATGGGTCACAATTCTTCAGGCCATCAACCTCGACAACTACTTCTGAACCGCGATTAACCGCAAACTTACTCCCCGACAGTTCCATCATGGTTTTTAATACCGGACTAATACTATTACTCATATTTGTTTACCCCCCTTAATTATGCATTTTACCTTAAATAATTAAAAAAACCAGTGACTTTTATAGCCACTGGTTAAGGTACAGCTTTTTAAAAAACTGAACCGCCATACAAATAACCCAGGTAGAAAACTCCTACAATAGCGACAATATGAAGTATCCACCATCCAGCCTTAAGAAAATTAAATGTCCCTAAATCATAACCTTCCTCAGTTCTAATATCGCGGTCTTCCATTTAGAAGCCCTCCTTTCCATATAAACAAAAGAATTTTAAAATTTCAATTCTATATAATGATAATATTTCCAGACTAGAAAACAATATACATAAAGGGCAAGATAATTATTGAAAAAATTTGACAGGACCGTTTTAATCGATAAAATATAGTTATATTAAAAATAAACTTGCACAAACCTGTGCACAAGAAGGGAGACATACAAATGTCAGACCTGCGTAATGATTTGCTGAATCCTACTTTAAAAGAAATACTAAGCATGTTTCAGCTGGATAAAAATTATATATCAGGACAGGGAAGCTATCTGTTCGACGAGAAGGGCCGGCGGTACATGGATTTCATTGCCCAATACGGAGCCGTTCCTTTCGGTTATAACCCCGAATTTATCTGGGAGCGCTTACAGGAGGTACATGAGAAATCCCTGCCCAGTTTAGTTCAGCCTTCTCTTCCCCAGGAAGCCTTGAAGCTGGCTAATATGCTGGCAGAGTGCACCCCCGGGGATCTCTGTTATTGCACTTTCTGCCAGAGCGGGGCGGAAGCTGTGGAAACTGCTATTAAGCTGGCTCGGTCTGGCACCGGCAGGGAGATTATTGTTTCCACCAGCAATAGTTTTCACGGAAAGACTATGGGGGCTTTATCAGCTACCGGAAAAGAATCGTATCAAAAGCCGTTTTATGCTCCAATCCCCGGTTTTATCACTGCACCCTTCAATGATATAGAGGCTCTGGAGCAAATATTTGCACGGCAAGGTAATGATATAGCTGCCTTTATCGTGGAACCTATTCAAGGTGAAGGTGGGATAATTGAGGCCCAGCCTGGTTACCTGACCGCTGTCCGGGAAATGTGCAACACTTACGGTGCTGCCTTGATACTGGACGAGATTCAAACCGGATTAGGCAGAACCGGCAGGCTCTTTGCCTGCGAACACGAGGGTGTTGAGCCTGATATAATGCTGCTGGCCAAAGCCCTGGGTGGTGGTTTACTACCCCTGGCCGTATGTATTAGTTCTCCCCGGATATGGAACGATGATTTTGGAAGGCTCCATAGTTCAACTTTTGCAAATAATAACCTCACCTGTTCGGTAGGCCAGGCGGTACTGGAAAAGCTGCTCGCTAGTGAGCAGCAGTTGATACAGGAGGTAGCCAAAAAGGGTGATTACCTCCTGGATAAACTACGTCAACTGGTCGGGCGTTATCCCGATGCGCTTAAAGAAGTGCGGGGACGAGGCCTGATGCTGGGACTGGAATTCTATGATCTTAAAGATTGTGGGTCCTATGATACCGCTTTTATAATTGACTCCGGCGGTTTTACTGCATTGATAGCAGGCTTTCTGTTAAATGTGTATAATATTCGTCTGGCTCCTTTTCTGAATGATTCCATGACCCTGAGATTAGAGCCGCCTCTAAATATTTCCTATGAGGATATAGATTACGTTGTAGACGTTCTGGACACGGTATGCAAAATTATCAGTTATCGTGATTTTGCCCAATTTTATCGTTATATACTTGGAGATTACAGTAAACCTGAACAGATTACCGACTACCGCCAGCACAGCCGTAAAATAAAAGCTTCCCGGCTTAAAGCAGGAGAGGAAGTCGGCGAAAGATTTGCTTTTATCATTCATTATCCCGCCCCCGAAGATGTGGTAGCCAATAATCCATCGTTTGTTACATTTAACCGGGATGAACTGTACCGTTTTTTGGACTGGCAGAAGGGCAGCCCCGGGGTACAGATAGTATGCCATATGCCAGCCATCAAGTCACTGGATGGTAAAATTGCCGAAGGCTGGTTAATCGGAGTACCTTTTGGTGCACGGGAAATGATGAATTTGCCCCGACAGGAAACCGTAGCCATGGTTACCGAAGCAGTAGATTTGGGTAAAGAACTGGGAGCCGGGATAGTAGGGTTGGGGGCTTTAACTTCGGTAGTTACTCGGGGAGGTAGGTCGGTTCAGGACCGGGGGGTGGCTATAACCAGCGGCAATAGTTTTACCACTCTAATGGCCATGGAGGCACTATTTGCTGGTGCTGAAAAAATGCATATAAACCCTGAAAGTAGCAGGGCCGCTGTTGTTGGAGCTACTGGTTCTATTGGTCGTACCTGCACTCTAATGTTATCTG
>CAZUFR010000234.1:0-2537 GCA_964619655.1 uncultured Syntrophomonas sp.
TATTAGTTTATGTAATACCAATTTATCCTGCTACTGGGAATTATGCCTACAAAACTAATAAAATCAACCTAAACAAGTGAAAAAAAGTGTTAGAATAGGGATAGTTTTGTCATGGTAGACGCAGTTTCAGGAGGGGTTTAGATGGCGCTGTTTTCCAAGACCAGTATGGAGGCTACCGGGGGCACCGTAATGTATTGCCCATTTTGTCAGGAGAAAATGCTTTATACCCTGGATATTAATGCCTATAGATGCCCGTTTTGTGGGTGTGAAATTATTGAAGATGATAAACCTGTTCCTTATGTTATGATGGCTGATTTTTTTACCAAGTCCGACTAAAAAACCCCGACTCATAAAAATTGCTTGTCTAAAAACTTCCCTTTTGCTAAACTAATTCATTGGATGCAGGATAGTAGGACAGGAGGATTAATATTCTAATGGATGTAGTACTTACTTTGATACCGATTGTTGCTGTGCTGGCTTTACTTACCCTGGCGAAATGGCCGGCTGACTGGAGTGGATTGGCAGGATGGCTTCTAGTAATAGCTATTAGTTTCCTCTTTTTTAAAACCTCCCTGCAAGTGGGATTAACCGCTAGCCTGGCGGGAATTATAGCTTCCTTTCCAGTTTCCCTTATGGTAGCCACTTCTATATTTCAAATTACCTTTTTAGAATCAACTGGAGCTTTAAAAAGAATAGTTATCTTTGTTAAAACCCTGGCCAAAAATGACCAGGCGGTACAGATTATGATTATAAATATGGGTATAGGTACCCTGCTGGTAGCAGTGGGAGCAACCCCGGTATCCATATTACCTCCGATTATGCTGGCACTGGGCTATTCTACCTTTGTAGCTATTGCGCTTCCCGCCCTGGGCTTTGATTCGCTATGCACCTATGCGTTGTTAGGGGCACCGCTGGTTATTTTCTCCGATATGACCGGTACCCCCCTGGCCACTTCAGCCCTGGTATTTTCCAAATTTATGCCCATCATTTCAACTATGATTGGTTTCGGTATGCTCTGGTTGGTGGGCGGATGGGGGAAAATCAGAGAAGGTTTTGTACCCTGTATTCTGGCCGGTTTTACCATGGGTTTTACTGCGATAGTGGTTGCCCATATTGGTACCGGCATAGTGCTAACCGGGGTACTAGGCGGATTAGCTACCATTATAGTTATGCTCATTTATCTTAAACTGAGTGGGGAAGCTATTTTGGATCGCAGTTGCGTCAGTGAAGAGGAAAAGAATGTAGAAAAAACCATGCCCCTCTTAACCGCCCTGGCTCCCTGGATAATACTTATAGCAACCTGCTTGTTTATTAACTTCTGGCCACCGCTGTTTAATTTCTTGTTTAAAGACCTGGCCATGCCGGTTCAGATTATTCCCGGAGGCAAACCGATAATGACCCGCATGCTGTGGAATGCCTATACCTGGGTGATAATAAGTACTCTGCTGGCAATACCATTTATTAAACCCAGCCGGGAACAGTGGCGAGACATCGGGAAGAAATGGATAAAACGGGCACCACGCCCGGTATTTTCGGCAGCAATATTCTTTGCCATAGCCTATGTAATGACCTATTCCGGTTACACTTCGGTAAACGGAATCTGGGAACTGGTTAGCGCCGAGCATAATATGATATCCATATTGGCCATTAGTTCGGCTGACTTCTTCCAGGGCCTTTATCCTGTGGCAGCAGCCTTCCTGGGACTGCTGGGAGGTTTCGTCAGTGGCAGTGAGGCATCAACTATAGCTTTGTTTACCAAATATAATGTCCTGACCTCAAAAATACTGAGTGTAGATGCCCTGGTAGTCACTGCCGGAACAGCCATTGCCGGGGGATTAGCCAGTGTCATCTCACCTGCCAAACTACAAAACGCCGCTGCTACTATTGACAGCCTGGGTACTGAAGGCAAAGTAATCCGGGTGGTAGTACCTATAGCTCTTGTATTTACAACTGTAGCGGCAATTCTAACCTTTATCTGGGCGTGAGAATGATTAAGGTGACAGGGGACGGTTCCTGTGTCACCCCGCGGGGTGACACAGGAACCGTCCCCTGTCACCTTGGGGGGCCACCTGGCCCCCCGTTTTAGATTAATTTATGCTTCCGGCTGCGGTTCTTCCTTTTTTGGTCCTTCATAGACTTCCACGGTTTTGCTGAAAGCCGGGGTGCGCCATTGCTCTATCATTTGAATAGCTTCCTTGGGGCAATCCTCCACACAGACAGCGCAGACAATACAACGATAAGCATCCAGAGTCCAGATTTTATTAGTCCGATCCACCTTTATCGCATCAGCCGGACATCTTTTGCTACACAGAGTGCAAAAGTTGCATTTATCAGCATCAAATTCTATATGCCCCCGGGTATGGGGATATAATATTCTTTCCTCTGCCGGGTATAATCTAGTTTCCGGACGGGAAAACAGATTCCTCATAATATTAGGTAACATAACGGCCATATTTCACCCCTCCTTTCTATCGTTCCGTACAACTGATACAGGGGTCAATGGAAAGGGTAACAACTGGTACATCAGCCATTTCACA
>CAZUFR010000235.1:0-2535 GCA_964619655.1 uncultured Syntrophomonas sp.
ATAAACAAAAAGGTCTTCCATGGAAGGTTCGACCTCCTCCAGCGAGAAGCTCTTACCATCCTGTGGTCTAACCAGTTGAGTTATCGAGCTTTTAGTAGATTCTATATCCTCTACAATAAGGCGGTGCTTATAACCGTAAAATGAACTGTAAAGTACCCCGGGAATGTTATCAAAAAGATAAGGGTCTTTAACTCCGGTTCTAACCTCTAACACCTGGTGTAATAATTTTTCTTTTAAGTGTGCAGGAGTATCTATGACCAGTAACTGCCCCTGGTTGATAAAGGCCAGTTGGTGGCATAGTTCGGCTTCATCCATATAAGGCGTAGACAGCAATACCGTCATGCCTTCATGGTTAAGCTGATAAAGGATCTTCCAGAATTCCTTACGAGAATCCGGGTCCACCCCATAAGTGGGCTCGTCCAGGATTAGAATTGCTGGGCGGGTAAGCAGGGCACAGCTTAAAGACAGCTTTTGTTTCATACCTCCGGAAAGCTGGTGAGCAAGCCTCTTCCTAAAAGGGCTAAGCCCAGTTATATCCAGGATTTCATGGGCTCTTTCTACAATAAGGTTACGGCTTAGTCCGTACAAAGAACCAAAAAAATTAATATTCTCCATGACCGTAAGGTCGCCATAGAGACTAAAACGCTGGGGCATGTAGCCTAGTTCTCCGCTAGTTAATCTATGGGCTGCTCCTCCATCCAGTAACACCCTTCCGCTATCAGCTATAAGAAGGCCACAGATTACCCGGAACAAGGTAGTCTTACCGGCACCGTCAGGGCCAATCAATCCGAATATGCTCTGTCGCTTAACCGAAAGGCTTACCTTATCCAGGGCTATCTTGTCGGAAAAAGTTTTTGTGACATCAATAACCTCAATCACCGTAATCAACTCCCGGTAAAGACAACATCGGCGGGCATACCCGGTTTAAGTATACCGTTGTGGTTTTCTACTGCTACTTTAACCGCGAAAACAACGTTAGCCCGTTCTTTTTTGGTCTGGATAGTTTTAGGGGTAAATTCCCCTTGGGCGGCAATATAGGTGACTTTACCGGCAAAAACCTGAGGGCTGCCGCTTACCCTAACCTTCACGGTTTGGTTAAGCTTAACCCGGGGCAGATCATCGGTAGGAATATAAACCTTAATCCAGAGATGGTTCAAGTCAACTACACTGAGCAGTGAGGCTCCGGCAGGGACATATTCGCCGTTCTCATAGTTTTTACTGCTGATAGTACCATTAAGGGGAGAGAATATCTTAAGATCAGCCAGCATGGCTTCGGTAGTTTTCAAAATGGCCTTGCTGCGCTCTAACTCCGCTGCTGCGCCGGAAACTACATCAGGGCGATTACCTGATTCCAGTAGCTGCAGGCGGGATTGGGCAACCTCTACCTGCTTTTCCCGGGTGGTCTTGTTTAATTGTGCTGCATCCAGCTTTTCCTGGGAAAGGGCTCCGGCATTAAATAATTGCTCTGCCCGCTTCAGGTCAACCAGCGCCTGTTCCAAATTGGCCTGAGCCAGACCAAGATTAGAAGTGGCTTCCTTAATTTCTTCGGCTCGAAATCCTGACACCAGGTCGTTATAGCGGGCCTGAGCTACCTGTACCCCGAGGGCGTCTCTTTCCCGCTGGGTTAACAGGTCACTGCGGGACAACTCTGCCAAGAGCTGGCCTTTTTCTATCTGCATACCTTCGCTTACTGCCAGGTTTTGCAGAGTTCCATTTAAATGGGCACATACTTCCACGGTTGTGGCTTCAATAGTGCCACTGGCCTGTAGCATTTTATCATTATTCTGATAATAATGGAGGTAAAAATAATATGATGCTGTTCCCAGCAGTATAAGTGCTATAACTATACCAATTGCTTTTTTTCGATTCATACCCAAGCACTCCTTCATAACCCCTGTAAGTAAACTAAAATTACTTTTACAGTTTACCTGGTATCGATTTCATAGTAGCACAGGCAGATATTATTGCCAATATTCAAGAGCATAGGAAAACCCATAGGAAGAAATGTTAGTGGCTTGTACATTTATTTTTCTAATTTGACTGAGTAGAAGTTCGCTATAATAGTAAGTGTGAAACATTGGGGAGGAGGTGCAGAATAGTGCAGGTACATATACTGGCCAGTGGCAGTACTGGCAATGTAACCTTGTTTAAGTTTGGGAATACCCAACTTCTGGTTGATGCGGGGATAAGTACCCGTAGAATAGAAAATAAACTGGCCCTTTTGGGAGTAAAAGCAGGGGATTTGGATGGGGTTTTAATTACCCATGAGCATACTGATCATATTAAGGGACTGGATGTATTTATTCGCCGCTATCATTTACCGGTATTTGCCCGGGGGGCTACCTGGGAGGCCATACCCTGCCGGGATAAATTGCCGGCGGAATGTTGTAATACCATAGATAAAGAATTTTGCATCGGGGGAGTCGGGGTAGAAGCTTTTAGTATTCCTCATGATGCGGCTGATCCGGTAGGTTTTTCTTTTCATTACCGGCAAAAGAAATGGGTTATGGCTACTGATATGGGTATGATAACGGA
>CAZUFR010000236.1:0-2534 GCA_964619655.1 uncultured Syntrophomonas sp.
CGCCCATCCGTTAACCTCCTTTTCCTTTTAAACATATTATTTTTCCTTATCCAAATTGTAGCAGATAGATGCTGATTAAGACGATAGTTTTTATGAAAACAATTAAGCTGCAAATAATGATGATACATATGGCTAACGCTTAGCGGTTAAACTATTATAAGTTTATTTTTACCTCTTAGCTACCCCCTATAAATCTATGAGCAGTTAGTTAAATATGTTAAAAAGCAGGTGATTACTATTAAGGTTATATATTTTGATTATGGCGGAAGTCATTCTTCAGTTGTAGCTGCAAATATACATGCTGGTAAACTGGACCCTCCGAAGACACCACCCATAGAAGAAATTATAAACCTGCCTGATTTTGATAAAACTACTCCAGATGACTTCGGTAAAATAAGGAGGGTAGGTACTGATGCCGATGGTAACGATGTCTATATACTGGGAACTAAAAGTAGTAATTCAAGAAGCCTGTTAACTGGATTGGTTGAGGCCCAGGGCATTGCTGAACGTTTTCGGTTTGTTGACACTTTGCCCCTGGTAAATAACTGGTTACGAATTGGAGGCTGGTTGTCACGCACCCTCTCTCTCCCCGCTCTGGGACGCCCGTTAATTAGAATTGGTATTCTACATGCCTACCCGAAACTGGTAACCCTGGTCCGTGAAGCCGGCAAAACCAGACTTATGGAGGTACTGCAATGAACCTGTTATTTGTAGCCCGAACCGGGGTTTTTGAAGCATTAACCGTTGGGCTTGGTTATCTAGATCAGGAAGACCATTTGGAAACCTCTTCTGCCTTTGGTAATATGGAAACGGAAAAGAAAGGCGAACTAATCTACCTGGGAAAAGCCCAGGACGGTAATGAAGTTTATTGTGTAGGAAATAAGTACCCAGATATTGTGGTAAGAATTAATGAGGAAATAAAATCTCTAATAGATAATATTAACAGTCCCTTGAAGGTTATACCCGTAAGCGTCCCGGGCACTGAATCAATATATACCCTTTCCCGTCTGGCCATGCTGCCATTGATAGGGAGCTACTTCGCCCGTCTGGCTAAATCAGCAGCTCTGCAGCATAAAGATGAGTTGGTAAGCTCAGGGAAAAACTTTCAAGACGGTCTAACCGGTAAAGTTGCGGCCAAACCGTTAAAATAGTAGATACCGGAGGCCGCAACCATAGATCAGTGTTAATCATTAATAATCAGTGTCCATCTGTATCTAATTAATTCTATTTCCGTATTAAATTGCTTTTTTACGCATGCGAATAGATGCCGGGGTAACCTCCACCAGCTCGTCATCAGTAATAAACTCCAGGCAGCGCTCCAGATTCATAACCCGAGGTGGGCTAAGCTTTACCGCTATATCGGAATTAGAACTGCGAATATTGGTCAGATGTTTCTTCTTGCAGACATTGACCACCAGATCATGGGGGCGCGAGTTTTCTCCTACTATCATACCCCGATATACAGCTACCCCTGGCTCTATAAAGAGTTCACCCCGCTCCTGAGCATTTTCCAAACCATAACCGGTGGTATCGCCAGGCTCATGAGCTACCAAAGAGCCACGCTGGCGAGTAGCAATTTCCCCTCGATAGGGGGTATAACTATGGAAACGATGATACATAATACCCAGCCCTCTGGTGTCAGTTAAAAACTCCGAGCGAAACCCAAACAGTCCCCGGGTGGGAACCAGGAATTCCATATAAGTGATACCATCGTTTCTCTGGGTCATATTAATAATTTCACTTTTGCGTGAACCTAATTTTTCCATTACAATGCCTACATATTCTTCCGGCACTTCTATCACCAGTTCTTCAACTGGTTCACAACGCTGCCCATCAATAACTTTTTCGATTACCTGAGGACGGGAAACCTCAAATTCATAGCCTTCTCGCCGCATGGTCTCAATCAGTATGGAAAGATGTAGTTCACCCCGACCGGAGACCATAAAAGTATCGGGAGAATCAGTGGGGACAACTCTTAAGCTTACATCCGCCTCCAGCTCTCGCAGCAAACGTTCACCCAGTTTACGAGATGTAACATAGGTTCCCTCACGTCCGCAAAAAGGACTTTTGTTTACCTGGACAGCAACTGCTACGGTAGGCTCGTCAATAGCTATAAAATCTAGTGGGCGTACTTCTTCAGGGTCACAGATAGTATCCCCGACATTGAAATCCTGGAGACCCGCAATTACCACTATTTCCCCAGTTTGAGCCTCTTCTACCGGGACCTTTTTCAAACCATCATAAGCATATAACCCCGCTATCCGCTGGCGGTTTCCGACTCCGTTTACATTGGCCACTACCACTTCCTGGCGCAGATGCAATCTACCATTATGCACCCGCCCAACCACCTGGCGTCCAACATAAGAATCATAGTCAAGCATACTTACCCCCAGCTGCAAGGGCTGTTCGCTATCTCCGCTAGGTGCAGGTATTTTGTCAATAATCATATCAAATAGCGGTTTTAAATCTTGACCGAGGCTAAGCGGATCAAGTGATGACCGGCCAGTACGAGCGTTGGTGTATACTACCGGAAA
>CAZUFR010000237.1:0-2521 GCA_964619655.1 uncultured Syntrophomonas sp.
AAAATGACCGCCAAAAGGTATAGGGAAGCTGCGAACTATGACATTCAACATGCTATAGAAGAAGGCAACTATAATTAATTTATATATATTTGGCCTAATATTGACCAGTTGCAATCCTATCCAAGTAGCCAGAAAACCAGTCGCGAATCCGGTTACAATTAAAATCCAGGGTAAATGCTGCAATAACTCGCCTCCAGACTTTTATATTGGTTATTAATAGTTTCTGAAAATTGTAACAAAATCCTCTTTTTTACATGTCAAAAATTCTTCTAAATATCCTGTTTTTTCACGGAATCATGTTTTTATGAGGACTTTCTACCTAATAGATAAAATCTCTGAAACCCGGGGACTCAGCCTAGACTTTTTTACCCATCGAATAAAATGATGTAGCAAATAGCACCATATGTTTTTTAAAATAAATTTGGCACCCTCCGATACCATCTCTCGTTACCAGAAGGTGCCAATTAAGATATAATTTAAGACTTTACAAAGCAAATACTTTGCTTTTAATAAACACAGCTTCCTATGGTTACAACGTCTTTATCTGTCCTCCGTACTACTGAAGGTATTATTATAAATAAATCAAGTATGCGGACTGCTTTTAATACTCCGTTTATATCCTCTGGAACTAATCCGAATATAATTAAAAATAATAGGCATACTCCTGCACCTATCCATATAGACGCAAAAAATATGTGACACGATTTAAGTATTGAGTAGCCTGTTTTCCCGATTTTCATTTAGCCACCTTCCCAATCTTATTATACTTTAAAGAAATATAATCCAAAAACCTTCTTTGCCACATCTTTAATAATCCGTAGCAGGTGTTACGCCTACGGTATGGAATAGCCCTTGCTTGTTCTTTTGACGATGTTTCATATCCCGACCTGCTAACATAAAGGCTGTCCCCCCACACTCATCATCTTGTATTTTTAAGAAAGAAGGGATGGACACGAAACCGGCAGCAGTATTTATTTCGGCACTGAATCATAATGCCTCATTCTTAAGTGCATCTGCCGTGTTTTCTTTTTTGACCTTGCTTACGGAATACATCATCGTGATAAACACAACCAGAAATACGCTGAAAACACTTATTCCCACACTCGTCCAGGGCACTAAAATAGCAACATCAGCACCAGTCATGACACTTCTATAGATCAAGTAAGTAATGACGAACGCAACCGGGAGTCCATATAATAGAGACTTTAGCCCATAAAAAACACATTCAAAATTCATCATTTTATTGAAGCCCTTATCGCTCATGCCTACCGATTTCAAAATAGCAAATTCGCGCCGGCGCAGGTTTATATTGGTAGAAACCGTGTTAAATACGTTGGCAATAGCAATAAGCGAAATCAGCAGGATGAAGCCATAGGAAAATACATTGATCAAAATAATCACATTACGGTTTTGTTCCTGAATCTGAGCTATATTGTACAGGCTGTATCCGGAAAAAATACCTTCATCTTTTAGGATAGCATTCATTTCTTCCGCTGATTTCCCCGGGTCTGTCGTTAAAAAGGCAAAAGTCAGCTGCTCATCCGGGGTTTCGCTAAAATGGCTGTTTATAGAATAGGGCGCAAAAACCATGAACCCTGCACCACGGGATTCTGAAATAGCTTCTGGCATCCGGTCAGCTATATAGGCAATGGTAATCTCCGGGCCAGGCTGGTTCCCGCCTGATGGCTCACCCGGAGCGGAGAGTTGTAAGGAAAGAGGCAAGCTGCCTTGAAGTACATCAAACGACACATACCGTCCGGTTTCATCATCGTATTTATTTATACTGGTCATGGCGATCATGTTGTCGGTGTTTTCACCGGCATACTTCTGCGGATCAAGCCCGAGCTCCTTTACATAAGCCGCATAAGTCCCGTCATCAACCAGACACAACGCCACATTGATGGGAACCATATCACCCGCCGGCAGCGAATCCCCGTAATAATGTTCCAAATATCTCTCCGTTAATCGGTCCTTAGGCAGGCTCGCTTTATAATAAAGGGCTTTATAATATCCGCTGTCGTAAACGCCGCTTACGTTTTTCAGTTCCTCATACAGCGGCAGCTCTTCATCTGTGGCCTGGTTGAACCTAAACAAAATATCATAGCCGGATTCATTGATGATCGTTTCCGCGCTTTCCTGAAGATATATGCCAAAGGCGCTGGCCGATATAAATAGTACGATACTAACAAACAGCGAGATCACCGTACTGCGGTATCCCTTCTTGTTCCTTTTGAAGTTTTTCAGCGCCAATGTCCCTTCCAGACCGAAGAGCTTTGGCACTAACCTTGTTGTTTTCACTTTTTTAGCATTGATTTTAATATCCGTTGTCTGGCGGATGGCATCGATAGCCGACAGTCCGGCGGCCTTGCGCGCTGGAATATACGCTGAAATCAGTATAGTAATTATGCCCACAACGCCAGCTACCACAAGCGAGGGCAGGGATACCGCCAGCTTCATCGGAACGCTGCTGGAAGACAGACTCGCAAAGATACCACTCATCAGCGAAAGCGTAACCCCAATG
>CAZUFR010000238.1:0-2484 GCA_964619655.1 uncultured Syntrophomonas sp.
AATTTCTTCAAAGTACCTGGCTTCAACCCTATCCTCTTTAAAATAGCCGTTTTCATCCAGGGGGGCGTTGGCTTGGGCTACCATATATTCGTCTTCTTCGTCAGCAGAAAGGTAATGAATTTCGTCTAACACTCTTCCCGACTCTTTATCTACCTTACGATAGGGGGTTTCGATGAAACCGAAATCGTTTACCCGACCAAAAGTAGCTAATGAGCCTATTAGCCCAATGTTAGGACCCTCAGGGGTTTCTATGGGGCAGATTCTGCCATAATGGGAATGGTGAACGTCACGAACCTGGAAACCAGCCCTCTCCCGGGTTAATCCACCTGGTCCCAGGGCACTCAAGCGCCTTTTATGGGTTAGCTCAGCCAGGGGATTAGTCTGGTCCATGAACTGAGATAACTGGGAACTCCCAAAAAACTCCTTAACCGCTGCGGTTATTGGTCTTATGTTTATTAAAACCTGGGGTGTAAGGGTCTCTACGTCATGAATACTCATCCGCTCCCGCACCACTCGTTCCATGCGTACCAGACCGGTACGGAATTGATTTTGCAGGAGTTCACCTATGGAACGTAACCTTCTATTACCCAGGTGATCAATTACGTCAGTTTTTCCTTCACCTTTAATAAGATTAAGGAGATATCCTATGGTGGTTATAATATCCTCGTGAGTAAGGTGCCTGTTGTCCATAGGAATATCAAGTCCTAATTTTTTGTTAATTTTATAGCGTCCTACTACTGCTAAATCATAACGCCGGGGATCAAAAAAAAGATTATTAAGAAGCTGTTCAGCAGCATCCTCAGTCGCCATTTCCCCGGGTCTTAAACGTCGGTAAAACTCAATTAAGGCTTCTTTTTTATTAGTACTGCTATCTTTCTCCAGGGTTTTATCGATAGTCTCGTCGTCACCATACAATTCTTGGATGGCTTCGTTAGTTTCATAACCCAGAGAACGTAAAAGAACGGTTACTGGTATTTTCCTGGTTTTATCGATACGTGTATAAACAAGCCCGGCACTATCCATTTCTAATTCAAACCATGCACCCCGGTTAGGAATAATGGTCGCTCCATATAGATTTCTGCCGGAAACATCGACCCGGTCATTAAAATAAACTCCTGGGGATTTGACTAATTGGCTAACTACAACTCTTTCTGCACCATTAATAATAAAGGTTCCTTTTTCAGTCATTAAAGGAAGGTCACCCATATAAACTTCTGATTCCTTAATTTCTCCGGTCTCCTTGTCGGTTAACCTGACCTTAAGTTTCATGGGAGCCTGGTAGCTAACATCCCGTTCCTTGCATTCATGCACCTGGTACTTGGGTTCACCCAGACTATAGTCGATAAAATCAAGCTCCAGGTTACCAGTAAAATCGGAGATAGGGAAAACTTCATGCAAAGCCTCCCTTAAGCCATGCTTGAGAAACCAGTCATAAGAACTGAGCTGCACTTGAATAAGATTGGGTAATTCGATGGGTTGGTCAATTCGGGAATAACTTAACCTTTTCACCTTACCGTATTCTTCTAATTGAGGCATTAATAATTCACCCCTTTTTTTATTTCCCCAAAAGAGTGAAAAGCAAGGCCTAAGTATAAACCTCGCTCTCGTAAGTAAAGCCTGACACTGGAAGTCCAGAAAATAGCCTGAACATCAGCATAAATGGCAATTATTAATGTTAGCATATACATTAATTCCAGTCAAGCATATAAATGGGCTTTTTATTTTTCTTCTTCCTTATTTTCATTTTCACCCTGAGTAAATTCCAGGGCCGCCCGTTCCAGAGAATATTCCTCGGCAATCAGCCGATGTACCCGCCTAATACGATTCAAATATATAATGAAGATAATAATAAAGCAAAAGGCGAAAAACGTAATACCTAGAAAAAGTCCGTCAAAAATAACGGCATCAAGTTTTACGGGTGATGACTGCAGGCTAGCTAAATTCCAAATAGCCATGGAATTTTGGCTTACTTCTGCATTACTATTACGAATAGCTCCGGGAATCTCGATGCTTAAACTAGCATCGGTTAGACCCATAAACTGATCAAAAAGGCTTCCGGGAGTTGCTTCTTGTTTTACAGTTAGGCTGGCAAACTTCATCAGCACAAAGTCTTTCTGTACCACGGTAAGAGGTAAGCTATCACTAAGTTCCCCGTAAGCCCGCCAATCCCTAACATGGCGTGATAGGATAGTTTGATTTCCAGTATGGGAAGTTTCCCATTCCTGTTCGTTTATAACAACATTGTGATTAGCAATAATTACTTTTTCGTCTAAACTACCATTACTATTCCATTTAATAGTCCAGGATGCTTCATTATTTGCTTGCAGAGAAGAACAACTGATTAAAAGCAAACCTAAAACGAGAATGACAACTGGCAAATATTTCTTCATATACATCATTCCCTCCCCGTAAAAATTTAAACACTTGATCTTAGATTATAACAAAAAAACATTTATTTCAATAAGAAATATTTTGTGGAAATAA
>CAZUFR010000239.1:0-2473 GCA_964619655.1 uncultured Syntrophomonas sp.
AGTTATTTACACGACAATTTTGTTATTAGCGCCTATTTCCATATTTAATTCTATACTTATTAGTCGCCCGGCGAAAGTACATTTATGTAAACCTTAACGGATGACGTAACGCTTTTTTTCTTATATTATTAAATAGTTAGGAGGTAATAATAATGGCACAATTTATTCTAGCAGTTATTGCAGCAGTTTTTTTCAAGCTGTTATGGGATGTATATAAAGAACAAACCCAAAATAAGAAAGATACCCGGACTGCCCAGAAAGGTGGTCAGGTTATTGACCTGAGCAATGCCTGGATTGACCTGGAGGATATGCCTTATAACCAGCGTGACTATCTCCTGACGGGAAAGGAACTCGCATTATACAACTTACTACAGGATGCGATTGCAGTTGATAGCTATGTTGTTCTGCCCCGGGTCAGGTTGGCAGATTTTATCATTGCATCCCCCGAGGCCAGAAACCGGATTGAATATGCCAACCGCATAAAGGAAAGAAGTGCAGATATATTAATATGCGAGGCTAGCAATTTAACACCCGTAGCGGTAGTCATATTTGAAGCTGAAACTGAAAGTAAGAAAAAGCAGCTCTCTGACCGGTTTACCCGTAAAGTCTGTGACGCTGTCAGTTTACCCTGTCTAAGTTTAAAATCCGCCACTCCGCCTTCCCTTTCCGAACTTAAAACGGCTCTAAAAAAAGCGGGGTTGCATATTTAATTATATTGCCTACCGCCAAGGAACAGGTGAAGATAAACACCGGCGATGGCCCATTATCCTACCTAAATTTGATACAATAATGTTTGGTAGTTAGGGGAAAGATTAAAGAGTGACTTCCCTATTATAGGAGGAAAATTATTGAATATATCTGTAGCAGAGATACTCTTTTCGTTTATAGGCGGGTTAGGCTTGTTTCTATTTGGCCTCAGGTTTATGTCGGATGGCCTGCAGGCTGCAGCTGGCGATAAGATGAGAACCATCCTGGAACAAGGAACTAAAAATCCATTTAGAGGAGTTCTTACCGGGGCTCTGGTTACAGCCTTAATTCAAAGCAGTAGTGCCACCACCGTAATAACGGTAGGTCTGGTAAACGCCCAACTGCTTACCTTGCGTCAGGCTATTGGGGTGATAATGGGGGCTAACATAGGTACCACCCTAACTGCCTATCTGATTGGTTTTAATTTGCAAGATTTTGCCCTTCCCATTCTCGGTCTGGGAGCTATAATTTTTCTGTTTGCCAAAGATAAGCGCTTACATGTTATAGGACAGGCTTTATTTGGTTTTGGAATCCTTTTCTTTGGTTTGACTATCATGGGTAACGGAATGAAACCGCTTAAGGACCTTCCGGTTTTTATAAATCTAATGACCAGTATCGATAATAATTCTATCATCGGGGTAGCTATAGGCATGTTTTTTACTTTCCTGGTGCAAAGCAGCAGTGCTACCATCGGTGTATTGCAGCAGTTGGCCTATCAGGGTGCAGTTACCTTTGACCAGGCAGTTCCTATTCTATTTGGTGATAATATCGGTACCACTATTACTGCCTTGCTTGCTGCCCTGGGTGCCAGCGTAGCAGCCAGACGTACAGCTCTTTCGCATTTTGTGTTTAACCTGGTTGGCACAATAATCTTCCTTCCCCTCTTTCTTATTGGTGTTTTCAAACCAATGGTTATTCTAGTCACTAATTATCTATTCGTACTTATTCCCGGGTTTGCCGGTAACTGGGATAGCTTGAATATTAAACTGCAAATTGCTCAAACCCATGCAGTTTTTAATATTAGTAATACTCTTATCCATTTGCCGTTAGTAGCGGTCTTAGCTTTTATTGTCACCACTCTTATTCCTGATAAAGATGAAGATATTAGCAACCTGGCCCGGCCCCTGTATATTGACCCGAGGCTTTTGCAGAACCCCTCCTTTGCCCTGTCCCAGGCTACGCGGGAAACCCTGAGAATGGGATATCTGGCCCAGGAATCTTTTACTAATGCTATACAGTATTTTAATACCCGGCAGGAATCTCTGGTTAAGAATGGGGAGAAACTGGAAGATGCCATCAACACCCTGCAAAGAGAAATAACTGATTATGTGGTTTTAGCTTCGCAAAAGCAATTGTCCAGCGAAGAATCCAACCATGCCTATATAATTCTTCAATCCTTAAATGATATCGAGCGTATTGGCGACCACAGTGAAAATATTATTGAGCAGGCTACTGTTGCCATTAAAGACCATGTCAGCTTTTCCGGAGAAGCCCAGCAGGAGTTGGATAACATAATTGAGGTTACCAATAATATTCTGCTGCTGGCTTTCAGAGCCCTGGAAAGGCAGGATAAATCTGTGGCTGAGCAGGTATTAACTCATGAAGAAACGATAGATGAACTGCAGGAAACTTATCGCCGAGCCCATATCAGAAGGTTAAATGAAGGTATATGTAATGGCAGTAACGGAGCCGTGTTCCTGGATGTGCTGGCTAATCTGGAGAGAAT
>CAZUFR010000240.1:0-2472 GCA_964619655.1 uncultured Syntrophomonas sp.
CATTTGCCCTACAGGATATCCCCTGTCGCCCTAGCGAGAACGGAAGTACAGCCTGGTAATTCCTTTTATATCCATGTGTAATATTAGGTTGATGGACTTTAACGCAGCATAGCGCATATACTCGAGATCATCTTCATATTGCAAGTCAATGGGGGTGTTTTTTAGCGGATGCAGGTATTTATTACGTAGGACATGGATTTCCAGTAATAAGCCCACCAAACAATACAGTTCGTCATCGTGGGCCGGATTATTTATTAGTTCTAAAAACAGTGCCCAGGCAGCCTGGTTAAGATTATCCGGTTTCTGCTTTATATAAGGATTATTACAAAAATTATTAAAAGATTTCGGGAAAACATCATTTAACTGTTGGGCTATAGCCGGATTATCTTGCTCTATCACCTGCAGTACCCGGTTAAACAAGGGCTGATATTCCCCGGCCTTAACTTTACCCCTTATGTTTCTGCGTGTTTTCAAGCCTTCTTCGCTTAGTCGAACACTTTTATTTATCAGGGTTTCCACCGGGCGAACGAATTGAAGTAAAGAATATACTCCATTAGTTATTATATCCTTGAGTTTATCACCACTATACAACTGGTAAATTAGCTCAGCATCAATTACCGATTTGTATAAAACCATATTTTCAGGGTTACGAGATAATGTAGAAAACTCCTTAATGTCACTATTCAAGTTATTGCTTATATAATTTACAACTTCACTATCAACGTTCTCCAATACCCTATCTTTTACCGTATAAAGCTTTTCACTAATATCCTGCCAGCGCTTTTCAACCAGAATATCCTGCCAGGCAAGTGTTACCAGGATATCAGCAGATTTTTCTTCAACTTCCTTTATTATTTCTGCTACTTCACCTAAACGCTTAAACAATAGATTGTTTTCTCCCCGGTAGTCATTTTGTAGACGTACTAATAACTCTACTGTATCTTGTAAGATATTATGTAATTTCAGAATATTTTTCTGCATCCCGCCGACTATATCAGCAGAGAAGTTCTCTAATTCCCGAATAATCGAATCCTGAAATGTTAGTAAACGCCCTTCTAGAGTTTTTTCCATAATAACTGAAAACTGATCTCCCAGTTTATACACATTAAAGTACTCACTTATGTCTTCAATCTCATTTTCTTTCTGCAATTTTATCTGTTGGCCCAGAAGCTTATATATGTAGTCGTAGAAAATATCCTTTTCTTTTTCTGTTTCCTTTTTTAATTCATCTACTTTAGCATACAAAATACCGCTTAAGTCTTGAAAACTATTCTCCTTACTTTTCCTCATATAAACAACTACACTACTAACCAGGACCAGATTATCCTGTATCTGCTTGGCCAGTTTAGATTTTTCATCGCTTAACGAACCCACCAGATTTAGCACCGAAGCAGTCGGACTAATACATTCATCGATCTGGTCCAGAAAATCATTTCCATCCTCCCAGAGCCACTCCAGACCCCTGGTAAAATCTTTATCCAGATTCTCTACAATGGGACCCGTTCCTTCATCAACTTTTTGCGTAAATATTCTATCACATAGGGGTCTCATTTCCTCCATCATAGCATCCAACTCAGCCTGTAGTTCAGAAGGGATTATATCCTCAGGCACTTGTATTTCCCTGACCTGGTTTTGTATAGCCATTAGCCCCAGTACGGTAATAACTACCATGATAAACCCGGTGAGAAAAGAAAAGCCTCTACTTAAGGCCAAAACCGTACTAATATTTAATATGAATAAAATCCATAAAGCCATCCATAATTTAGTATTATTTTTAATACTATCTTTTATGGAATCTATAGAAAACAATCATCTTCACCTCAATGTAAGTTATGAGATTAATATCGGTATATAGAATGAAAAACTTGATGTAATTATTGGCTGCACACAAAGTGTAATCCTTCCAAATCCCTCCTCGAATGGGTTTTCATGTCATAAAAAGGATGATTTTCATAAAAAATATAGGTTTTTGCTGCAATAATTATTATTTTTACCCCGATAAAAAATTACTAATGCGTTTTTGCATTAGTAATGTTACGGTTTCTCCCCTTTTTGCTATTTTTTGTTAGTATGCCACGATAATTTGTTAGCCCTAAACTTCACGTCCATATAGTGGATTCTATTATGTAACTTACTAATCAGTGACCCAGTAGTACAATCAAAAGCGCTATTTCCATTCTCCCGTAACCTCCACCCTTCACCCGCAGATTATAAAAAACCATAGTTTCGATAACATTCTAATGCTTATCTGCATCATTACCTGATGCTTTGCTGCATTATTTAACTTAATGCCCTCTATTAAGCATAGTGGTAAATATTAACAAGATGGTAATCTAGCCTTTAGCAAGGGACAGGCTTAGATCTTATATTGGCATGTTTATTGCTTGTATATTAGGGTGAGTGATTACCAATTTAAATTGTAACCCCCTTAAATGTCATTATATATACTCGCTACTGCTCTATGATGGCAGG
>CAZUFR010000241.1:0-2471 GCA_964619655.1 uncultured Syntrophomonas sp.
CCAACCGAGAAATAATAGTAGAATTAAAATAAGTCCGGGGACAGTCCCCGGACTTATTTTTTTACATTTCCAGGCTTATTTCGCGAATCAACTTCTTAAGGGCGCGTTTTTCGATGCGGGATACATAGGAACGTGATATCCCCAGCTTACGAGCGATTTCACGCTGAGTTTCCTTTAAACCGTTGAAAAGTCCATAGCGCATCTCAATCACCTGACGCTCGCGCTGGGAAAGAACCCCAATTTTGCCCCGCACCTTCTCCTCCTGCAGTTTTGCTTCAACCATATCAAAAATTTCATTATCTACAGTTAAAACATCGAGCAGGGAAATCTCGTTACCCTCCTTGTCATAACCAATAGGGTCATAGATGGAGACTTCCTGTCTTACCTTTTTTATGTTGCGTAAATGCATGAGTACTTCGTTTTCGATACATCGTGCCGCGTAGGTGGCAAGGCGTACTCCCCGTTCAGCATTATAAGTTTTAATAGCTTTAATTAGTCCGATAGTGCCAATAGAGATTAAATCCTCCATGTCTTCACCACTGGTCTCATACTTTCGTACTACGTGCGCAACCAGGCGCAGATTTCGCTCAATGAGAACATTTCTGGCTTCTTCACTACCGTTCTTCAATTTGATTAAATAGATTCTTTCTTCCTCTTCTTCCAGGGGTTGCGGGAACACCTGGTTATGCAAGTAACCAAACAGGAACAGAATTCCCTTGACTACAGCCGAAACCGCCAGTGCCCAGCTCAGGATGGTCAAGCTACCACCTCCAAAAACAATTACGCCGCCTTATAGAATATGTATTTCAGTCCAAAAATGTGAACGGTAAAAAATGGGCGACAATTCAATAACTCCGGGGACTGTCGCCTGACATATTTTGATTTACTATTGACACATTATTCTATCTCATACAGAATACGGGTATAAGGTATTATCCCTCCCTGATTATAAAAACAGGATTAGGAGGTAACCCCATGAGTATAAGAATGTTGGATTTATTTGGAGAAAAGGTGCACACCATTCCTCGGGCACTTCATAACACGCAAATGAATTTTGGTAATCGCCCGGCCAACCTTTTTAAGGAAAATGGTAAATGGCGAGTTATTACCTACAATGAGCTGCTTACCGGTGTGGAAAACCTGGCTATAGCTTTGATAAAGCTGGGTATTAACCCGGGGGATTTTGTAGGTATTAAAGCCAGTAACAGTGCGCGTTGGACCTGGGCTGACCTGGGCAGTGTTTATGCCGGAGCAGTCAGCGTATCTTTTTACCCTTCACTATCCCAGGCTGATACTACTGCGGTAGCCAATCATAGCGGGGTTAAGCTACTTTTTGTGGAAAACCAGCAGGCAATTCAGGAAATTTCCGGATACCGTGCTGATATTCCTTCACTTAAGTATCTTATCTGCATGGAAAAATCATTTCGCGGTAATGGTAGGGATATCTTCGGCCTGGGAGAACTTATCGGAATGGGTGCTGAAGCTCACCAGGAATACCATGGAGAGTTGAAAGCCCGACTTAAAGCGCTGCAGCCTGATAGCCCGGCCATGCTGGTCTACACCTCGGGTTCAGTAGATAATTTGAAGGCGGCCCTTTTCTCCCATCAGGATATCCTGGACTCCACTACTCGTGTTTATCGGCATTTTAAAAACTATGGTCAGATTGAAAATTCAAATATTGTCTCCCTGGTGTTTTTACCTATTTCCCATATCATGGAGAAAATTCACGGTTACCTGGGTCCGCTCTTTCTTGGAGGTACCCTGGGCTTCATCAGTTCACCGGAAAATATATTAATGGACGTTGCTACCATCAGGCCTACCTGGGTAACCTGGGTCCCCCGCATGGCTTCTACTCTGTTTTTGGGCTTTCAAAAAGCCTTTATGGCAACTAAGGATGGACGTATAGCCTGGGAAAAAGCGGTTGATGTAGCTATTCGCGTTACTAACGTCCTGGAGAACGAGAAAGGTTTTATTGACCTTACCCAACCTATTGAAGAGCAATTACAGGGAAGTTTACGGGAAGAATGGCTGGAATCATACCATGCCGTATACTGGCGTATGCACCATGCCCTGGGAGGACGTTTGCAGACTATGCTGGTTGGCGGTGCCTACATGGATACCGATTTACAAAGGAAGCTGGTAGGTATGGGCTTTAACGTCATCCTGGGCTACGGGCTTACCGAGAGCGCAGCTGGCATTGCCGTTTCCTGCCCCAATAAATATAAAATGGACTGGATTTCCCCGCCGGTCCCGGGAGTAGAATTTAAACAGGAAGAAGACGGAGAATTACTGCTTCGAGGCCAGGGTATTATTAAGCAATATTTTCGCAATAAAGATGCGGATGCAGAGGCTTTTACCCCGGACGGCTGGTTTAAAACCGGGGATATGGTCGAAATCGACGATGATGGCTATATGCGCCTGGTAGACCGCAAGAAGTTAATGATTGTACTGGATAATGGCAAAAATGTGGC
>CAZUFR010000242.1:0-2464 GCA_964619655.1 uncultured Syntrophomonas sp.
GCGGTACTATGTGCCTGACTGAGCCCAATGCTGGTACTGATGTAGGTGACTTGTTAACCAAAGCTTATCCTACCGAAGTAGAAGGAATCTATCGCATCAAGGGTACAAAATGCTTTATTACCGGTGGGGAACAGGATATTACGGAAAACATAATTCACCTGGTACTGGCCCGGGTAGAAGGTGCTAAACCTGGTACCAGAGGGATATCTTTATTTGCGGTGCCTAAAATGTGGGTGGATGATGATGCCAGCATCGTCGGTAGTAATGATGTAAACTGTGTAGGTATAGAACATAAAATGGGAATCAAGGGCTCAGCTACCTGTGTTATGGCTTTTGGTGAGGAGAATCAGTGCCGGGGATATATCCTGGGCAATCCTCCTGATGCTGAAGGTCGGGGTGAGGGTATGGCCCAGATGTTCCAGATGATGAATGGAGCCCGTATGGAAACCGGACATGCCGCCCTGGCAGAGACTGCCCTGGCATATAATAATGCAGTCGCTTATGCCACCGAACGCATTCAGGGGCGTCCCATGACTAATCCAAAAGCTGAAAGGATGCCCATTATCAAGCACGAAGATGTACGCAGAATGCTACTTGACCTGAAAGCCTATGTGGAAGCTATGCGCGCCTTAATATTTAAAACCTATTACTATTTTGATATTGTCCAGTATTCCAAGGACCCGGATGAAGTAAGAAGGGTGAAGGCCCGCCTGGAAGTTAATACTCCCATAGTAAAGGCCTATTGCTCCGACCGGGCCTGGGAATTGACGGCTGAAGCTATGCAAGTTTGCGGCGGCAATGGCTATTCCGAGGAATATCCTATCGCAGAGCTTTGTAGAGATGTAAAAATATACTCCATATGGGAAGGTACTAACTATATACAATCATTGGACTTGATAGGTCGTAAATGGATGATGGGTAAGGGGAAAGTTTTTGCTGACTGGCTGGGTGAAATAGAAGAATTTGCAACGGCCAATGCTGGCGCAGTCGTTTTTGAAAAAGAAATGGCCATACTCCTGCGGGCAGTTAATGCCTATAAAGAAATTCAGAGTACAATAGCCTCGTATTTTATGGATCAAAAGATTTCTATGATGCCGCTTTATGCTACCAGGATACTGCAGGCTAGCGGGGAACTGATTTGTGGGCAGGTTATACTGGAACAAGCATTAGTGGCCCAGAAGAAGATTGATGAACTGGGCAGTGGCCATTATGACTACCCCTTCTACAACGGCAAGGTAAATGCAGCTAAATATTTTGTCAGAAACATAGTGCCTAATATCTTTAGAACTCTGGAAGTTGTAAAAGAAGGAGACACCTCGGTACTCGATATTGTCGAGGAGGCATTCCTGGTGTAAGTTCACAACAAATCGGCCTGGAAAGGATTTAGAAAATCCTTTCCAGGCAGTTAAAAAAAGCAGGTTTATAACCTGCCTTTTTTATTATAAGAATCTATTTTGAACTATTTGGACTGTGCAGCTCTGGTCCAGGGGCCGAAGGGTTCACCTATAGGAAGTACAGTATATCCGTAGTGAGAATTGAGTAAGGTGGCGGCCGAGCCATAGAAAGAAAAGATGGAAACACCAAGTTCAGCAAAGGCGGCCAGCGTATGCCAGGCTTCTCCGCCCCAGCCCAGGGTGCTCATGAATAACCCTAGGAAAAGCAAGTCGATAAAGAAGAAAATAATAAAAAGTATCTTATTGGCTCCCATGGCTCCTACGGTCATGTATACTGTAAAAATAAAGTACCCCAGGAAGGCAAAACCGAGTTGGTTAATATCAATTACCGCATCCGGGCGCATACCAAACATACCATTGCCTATCATCCAGGTCATGGCTACTCCAAACCAGAAGAATCCATAACCACAAAACGCGGTTGCGCCAAAAGTATTGTTATGCTTAAAATCAAACAAACCAGCTACAAACTGGGCTGTAGCGCCTAAAAATATCGCCCAAGGAATAATGTAAGCGGTTCCATCAGTAATCCCCAGTTTCTGTGTACAGGCTACCAGGGTTACCATAGCTAATCCCAATAATCCGAGTGGTGACGGATTGGCAACCACCTGTTGAATGTGACCACTAATCTGAGTTTCATTTACGTTTGCGTTTGCCTTTGCCATAATTCCCTCCCTAATATGCTAAAAAATATTTTTCATATCAAGAAATAACGCCCCCTTACCCCCCTTCTTCAAGATAGATATAAATATTTATTATTCCCCCATGTATATTCAACATAATTGCCTAAAATCCTGTTGAGTTTGTGACATTTTTCATTTTTTAACCTTGGTGAGTGCACACATACCTAAATAACTTACAGCCACCTGCTTATAAGGCTAATTAGCAAATTACAAATTTTTAAGATTTTACGTATTGGGAAATTCCTTTTCTCTTTACTCAGGCATGGGGTAAGGCTATAATTAATATAAATGGTATTATGTGAATGGTATGGTAATAAAGACATTTTAAGG
>CAZUFR010000243.1:0-2461 GCA_964619655.1 uncultured Syntrophomonas sp.
CCGGGTTTTGTTTTTATTAGGAGCTAATTGCGGATTTTACCTGTTGGATATCCTGACTGTCAGCCTGGGTAGCAGGTTTATAGAAACCTTTAGATTCTGCCATCTGATATAACTGATACTGGAACTGTTCATCAGAGTTTCTAATCTGCTGCAAAGTTTGACGTAGTTGCTGATTAGAGCATTCACTAATACTGCTGGTATAGGTAGTTAAACTGCTCTTCATCATAGAAAGAATGTCGTTTACCATTTCCTTGTCGCCAATATGCTGCATTTTTTCATCTCCTTATCCCAAAAAAGATAATAGTTTCTGACGGGTTTGTGAAGCGGACTGAGCCGACTGCTGGAACATCTGCCTAACTTGCGGATCCTGGGCCTGAGAAGCAAAGAAGTTTAGTTTCTTTTCAGCAGTTTCATGAGAGCCAATTAAATGTCTGAGGGTCTGTAGTTCCATCTGATTGATGTTCATTTTTCGGCTGCTCCTTTCATAATAGTTTTTTGGCACAGTATTATGTTGCCTCGAATTTTTCTATATATACCTTCCAATGATTGATAAACTGGGAATCCCTTTAGATTGGCACAATTTACATAAAGGTATATAGCATTGGGAAAAGAACCATTTATACTAGACGCTGGTAGGTAGTGGGCTAATCTCAAAACTAATCCAATATAGCTTTAAAAATGGAAATTTTATGTAATGATAATTTTTACCAAGGAGGTTTATATGAAAAAAAGAGTTTTAGCAGTAATGATAGTTTGTATATTTGTACTGGGATTAATGCTAACACCAGTTAAAACCATTTTTGCTGAACCGGTTATTAAAGTGGTTTCTTGTCCATCTCAGTATCTGGATAATATTATCAAAAATATTTCCAAGGATGGAGCCAGTGATAACAGGGAAAACTTATTAAGCCAATCTAATAACAACTTGCCATTATTAACCTTTCCTAGTGGTGAAAGAGTAACTATACCACGATACATTGATACTCCCTCGAGGGCAACTAGTATTTCTAAGCGCCAAGAGGCAGTAGCTACGAAGGGTGATAATAAAAATGAGACCTCTGAGTCATCGACTTCAGTTTCATTTAGTACTCGAAACCAGCCTGTTACAAACGTTAAACCTACATCGAAACTAGATATCCAGAAGCAAGCAGTAACGGAAACAAAGACTACCAGTAAGGAAACTGTTAATAAGAAGCCAGATTTACCTCAGGTAAAAGCATTCCGGGAAATATATAACAACAGTCCCGCCCATGCTTTGGTAGGTAGAGCTACCTGGTATATGAACTACGGATATATGGTTTATGGACATAAAAAATATTGGGACACTGGTTATATAGATTGTTCCAATTTTGTCTCTCTGGTTTACAAGGATTTTGGTTATGAGATTACTTCTGCAGCGCGCAAATATAATACGGTGGGCCGGGCAGTAAGCGGAGTTTATAGCAAACGCCAGCCGGGCAGTACTAAAAAGCATATGTTGGTAGGAATCGATAATCTTAAGCCGGGAGATATTCTAACTTTTTGGAAAGAAGATAGTACTGGAAAACGTTATATTGGCCATGTGGCTATCTATATGGGAAAACTGGATGGCAAGCCAACTATAATACATACGGTAAAAGGCTATCCTACAGCCATTGGCATAACTACCAGTTTTACTTATTGGTATGGTGAGCATTTTAATGGTGCCCGCCGGGTACTAGGGAGTGCAGCATACTCTTCGAAAGCATCCTATAGTGCTACAGGACCAGTTATACCGGCGAAATATCAAATGAATCCTGGCCGGGTGATAATGCCGGGTTATCTGCCCAATGGATTCTAGAGCGAAGAAAGGAACCTTTTTATGGGACAAAATCTAATTATAGCTTACTAAAATAAGATGCAGTGGTTTAATTAATGAAATTATCAGAATAATTATCCAAAACAATATTTTTCCAGTATAATTAAGCTAACTATTAGCTCTTATTTTGGAGGTGACAAATTTTGTCCATCTTTCGACCGTTGTCAGACCCTGCTGAGCCCGAACATTATGAAGTAGCCGGAGTAAAGCTTATTTGTCCTCATTGCCAGAATCAGCAATTTTATGAGAGCAAGGTCCAGTTCAATGTCCATGATCCGGCTTATGCCGAGGACGGATATATCGGCAAGATGGGTATAGCACTTACCTGCAGCCGGTGTAGTATGATGTTATACTTTAGCAGCAAAGCGAATAAAATCCTGGCATAAGGAAGAACTTATAACTAATTAGAAGGCTCTAATAGCTTTTAAGCTATTAGAGCCTTTTTGTATTATCTAGGCACCCTTTGGTACGATTATGCCCAGTTTTTCAATTGGGTTACTTTATGATCCGGAATAAAAGTAGCCACCAGAAGATTACATATGGCCAGTCCCCCTGATACTAAAAAAACTGGCAGGTAACCATAATGAGCCCACAATAAACCGCCTCCTAAGGGAATCAGCATGG
>CAZUFR010000244.1:0-2460 GCA_964619655.1 uncultured Syntrophomonas sp.
GGGGAGGTTTCTGATTGCAGGGATATGTAGTAAATACGTTAATTGCTGCCTTAATAGCTATAATAGTTTCTGCGCTTATGGGACCTTTAATGATACCGTTTTTACAGCGTTTAAAAGTAGGGCAGAACATAAGGGAGGAAGGGCCACAGCGGCACTATGCCAAAGCCGGCACCCCTACTATGGGTGGCATAATTATCATTACCGCAGTACTGGTAGCTACATTTATCATGGCGGGTAGTAGTTCGCAAGCTCTCAGTGCGGTATTTGTAATGATTGCTTTTGGAGCTATTGGTTTCTGGGATGATTATATTAAAGTGGTGCTTAAGCGCTCTCTTGGTTTAAGAGCTCGGGAAAAAATACTATTGCAACTATTAATTGGTCTTTTATTTGGATTACTGTTGCTTTATTATTTTCATCGGGGTACAGAAATTATTGTCCCGTTTAGCGGAACCGTCATCGATTTAGGGTATATATATATCCCATTTCTCATACTGGTACTAATAGCCACCTCCAACGCTGTAAATCTGACTGATGGATTAGATGGACTAGCCTCCGGGGTTACTTTTTTTGTGGCCCTGGCCTATGGCCTAGTCTGCCTTATGACCTCTAACTACCAGCTTACGGTGTTTTGCGGCGCTCTGGCTGGGGCTTGTATTGGCTTTCTAATTTTTAACCATTACCCTGCCCGGGTCTTTATGGGAGATACTGGTTCAATGGCTTTGGGTGGAGGGATAGCGGCAGTGGCTGCCATAAGTCGTTCGGAAATTGCCTTGCTTATTATTGGTGGGGTATATGTAATTGAGGCTTTGAGTGTGATTATACAAGTAATTTCGTTTCAAACCACCGGTAAGCGTGTGTTTCTTATGAGTCCTCTGCACCATCATTTTGAACTAAAAGGCTGGTCAGAGACCAGAATTGTGAAAATATTTTCTCTGCTGTCTCTTCTTTTCGTTATAGTGGGGCTGCTGGGGTTTAAAGGTATTGGCATTAGATAGGAAGTGTAGTTATAGTGGAATTTAAAGGCAAGAGAATTTTAGTAGTGGGAATAGCCCGCAGCGGAATAGCTGCAGCCAAATTCCTGGCTAGAAGAGGGGCTATTCTTTTTGCTTGTGACCGAAAAACTAATGACGAATTAGGGGACATTTTATTGGAATTGGAAACGCTGGGGGTAGAAGTATATACCGGCAGTTATCCCCGGGTTAGTAGGGATAGATTTGACCTCCTGGTAGCTAGTCCGGGTGTACCTCTGGATATAGACCCTTTTATTGAGGCACGAAACAACGGGGTACCGATAATAGGTGAACTGGAATTGGCTTATTTACTTAAACCAGATACCGTGGAATTATATGCCATAAGCGGTACTAACGGCAAGACTACTACGGTATCCTTATTAGAGGCGATTCTAGCTGCTGATGGTCGCAGGGCATTAGCTGGAGGTAATATAGGAGTTCCTCTTACCACTCTGGTCGATAGTATGACCGCAGGAGTAATTGTAGTAGAAGCCTCCAGCTTTCAATTGGAAACTACCCGTCATTTCCGGCCTCGTATAAGCGCCTTATTAAACATCACTCCCGACCACCTGGACCGCCACAAAAGTATGGAGGGCTATATTAAGGCCAAATCTAGAATATTTGCCTCTCAAAGCAGGGATGACTATGCCGTGTTGAATTATGAAGACCTGCATATTAGGAAGATGGTAAAAGATTGTCCGGCTCGGGTTGTCTATTTTTCTAACCAGCAAGTTTTGTCGGAAGGGGCATTTATTAAAGATAATTTAATATATTTCGTTTTGGATAATAAGGTAATGCCAATATGCCCGGTAAATGAAGTCTTCTTGCGGGGGCAGCATAACCTGGAAAATATTCTTTGTGCAGTGGCGGTAGCAGTCCTTGCCGGTGTAGAAATAAAAACCATTAAGGAAATGTTACAAACTTTTACCGGAGTCCGTCATCGCATAGAGGAAGTGGCGGTTGTAAACGGTGTTCTCTACGTAAATGATTCCAAAGCCACCAATCCGGAATCGGCTATTAAAGCTCTGGAATCTTTTAATGAGCCTATTGTTTTGATAGCTGGAGGACGCAGCAAAGGTTCCAGTTTTGAGGAATTTGCCGGTTTTATTAAAGAGAAAGTAAAAGGACTCGTACTTGTGGGAGAAGCCCGGGAAGAGATAAAGAAGGCAGTCATGGACGCTGGTTTTCAGAATATATATGAGGTAAACGATTTTAGCACAGCTGTGGCTACAGCGGGACAGCTGGCAGTGGCCGGTGATGTAGTATTATTATCCCCGGCCTGTGCTAGCTGGGATATGTTTAAGAGTTATGAACAGCGGGGAGATTTATTTTGTCAATTAGTTCGGGCCATGCAGCCAGAGCAAGGAGGGTAAGGATTGAGGCTTAAAAAGGGGCCGCCAGATTTCGTGCTCTTTATAACTACACTGGCTCTGGTAGGTATAGGCCTTAT
>CAZUFR010000245.1:0-2448 GCA_964619655.1 uncultured Syntrophomonas sp.
CTAAGTTTAATAATAAGACCATTTGGTCAAAGAAAAGGTTGACATAAAAAGTTTTAAGTTTTTGTCAACCTTTTTATATGCTTATTAGTCTAGTTATTATTCGCTTTTTTGCTTTTAAAAAAGGAGGATGTAAAAATGAAAAGAAAATTGTTATCAATTGTTATCATAAGTGAAGGAAGAAATACATATAAGATGGAGGTTTGGCCCTGGTAATCTGGCACTCGCACAGGACAGTTGGTGTTACATCTCTTCCGGTACGATATAACCATATATAGATTTAGTTGCGACTAACCCCCCCGGTTCTTCAACCTAAATGTTATTTTTCGCCACTATCCTTCCTAAATTGTATTTTCATATTATATAGGCAATGGTAGAATGGATTAGGATAATTATGTTATTAATGCCGTTTACAACCATTATAGTACCTTGCTATCCATACAGTCATTAGTAATACTAGGTTACATCATCCCGGAGGAGGGACACATAATTATGGCTAATAACCCGGAGTTCGGAGATGATTCATTCTGGTCTTTGACAATACAAAAATTCTACCCGAGAATTGTCAACTACATGTATTTTTTAACTGAAGATCGATTCCTGGCTGAAGACATTGCTCAGGAAACCTTTGCCAAGGGTATTGCTAAATTTCATCAGCTTAAAGACCCGGACAAGTTTTTCCCCTGGTTACTTTCCATTGCTATTAATACTGGTCGAACTCAGATTGAACGAAATACACGAACTGTGCCAGCATCGGATATGGAATTTTATGTTTCCAACTTACCCATTGATGAGTCCCCCTCAGAATTATTGGAAAAACAAGAAACGGCAAATTTAGTGTTAAAAGCTATCCGCAAACTTTCCCTTCAGGAACAACAGGTAACTATTATGCGCTATTATTTAGACATGAAGGAAAAGGATATTGCATTTGCTTTGGGGGTAAGTATAGGAACGGTAAAGAAACAACTATTTCGAGCCCGTTCCAAGCTATATAACAATCTTCACCAAATTATCTGAGAGCGAGGGTGATTAAAATGACAAATGATGAATTTGATAGCTTTTTAAGCAATTCGCTAAAAGTAGCTGAGATTGAAGTCGATACGCCAACGAATGAACTTGAACAAATGATTATAGAAAAGATAACAGTAAACAAGCAGAAAAAACGTCAAAAGCAATTTCGGGTAATACAGATTGCAGCTGCCGTAATTTTATTACTCGGTATATCTGGAGCGGTTTTATTTCCGGGCCAAGTTTATGCCATTAAAAAACAGCTATTTCAAACTATAATTAATATAGGTAAAAGTGTAAACATTAATCTAAACAGCGATGCTGACCAGCTTCAACTTCAAAACCAAATAACTGAAGCAGTTGCCGCTATTCAAGAGGATATGCCTTTTAAAATCTTAATCCCCCGATATATACCTCCAGGATTTAATCTTGAGGGTATCAAGCAGAGCTCTGCAACTGAGCAGGATTGTATTATTATATCTTTTACCGCACCAAATGCTAACATACTATTTACCCAGACCAGCATTACAGATAAATTTAGTTCTTCGATAAATGTAGACGCTCAGCAGGCCAAAACCAAGAAAGTCCAAATTGATAAGTATGAAGGTAATCTGATTATTTTCGAGGATGGTTCTGCCAATTTATTGTGGATTACAGACGACCATATCATGTACCAAATATTTGGGGATATTAATCCTGAACAGGCCATTGAGATGGCTAATTCAATTTAGTATTAAAAGGTAAAAATAGCAGTGGGAAATGCCAATTCCCACTGCTATGGCTTATAAAACCTATTGAATAAGTAAAGTGTTGGTAACTGAGGTTTGGGTACTATTACTACCTGCTTTTTGAGCATGGTGAACGGCTCTGCAGCGATAATAGTATCCTCTGGTTACTGTAATTGATGATGAAGAACCTCTAACATAAAAGTACGAACTATTACTGTAGGTACGACTAGTTACATCAATCCAATTTGATCCATTCCACCGTTGCAGATATACCTCTACATCAAGATAGTCAACAGTACCGTAACAAATTGTTTCGCCGTAAATTGCAACGGTTCCATTTGAATTATCAGCTATTGTGCAACTCCATTGTTTAATCAAAGAAGACGTTTCAGCAGAACTCTCCTGCAAATTTATTTCAATTCCATTTTGCAGGTCAGGGCAAACCATTTCTTCAACAGTTCCGGGAGAGCCAATTTGTTCTTCGGCAACAGTAACACCGGGCAAACAGATCATAAAAACCAAAAGAGACATCAGGGAAACTAGAATAAGAGTTCTTTTCTTCATGGATATACCACCTTTCAAGTAATTTTAATAATAAGACCATTTAGCCAAGGAAAAGGTTGACAAAAAAGTTTTAATTTTTTGTCAACCTTTTTGCATGCTTATTAGTCTAGTTATTAGATTCCTAATTATTTGAAAGGAAAATTTTAAAGAA
>CAZUFR010000246.1:0-2415 GCA_964619655.1 uncultured Syntrophomonas sp.
CGGAGAAAGGCATTTCATCAGTATTGACGCTTAATTTAGTGGAAGCAGAAAGCCTGGCAGGGTAATAAGAAAATAAAATTTTTTGACACTGAAGGACACTGATTTATATGATTAACACTGAATTTTTTAAAAATATACTTAACCCCACCTGCTATTTTCATCAGCGGTTGCTGTGTGCCCTTTAGGGTATGGACCCTGGCCATGGGGGGGTAATTAGAAAAGCTAATAATAAAGTTTGTCTTGTAAATAACTTCGTATTCAGAACTTGATTATGTCTAGAGTGAGGAGTCAGGGGTGAGGATACATCCCTTACTCTGCTGACCTGAACTACAGGGGTTTATTAATTTTTCGCGAAAGTAGGAGGGAACATGGCTTTATTTGATAGGTTTAGAGGCAAAAAACAGAATCAGGATAGCCCTGAAGAGGTGGAAAACAACATAATGGAGGAAGAAGAAAAGGTTGCTGAAGCTGAGCCAGCACCCGGGGAGGATTTATCGCCTCCAGTTTTAGAGGAAACTGAGATTCAGGAGGTAGAAAAAAAGAAAGACCGGCCTGGATTATTCGCCAAGTTCAAGCAGAGTTTAAGTAAAACTCGGAGCAATATTAGTGATAAGATAACTACCCTGGTTAAGAGCAACAAGAAGCTGGATGAAGACTTCTGGGAGGAACTGGAGGAAATACTTATCGAGGCCGATGTAGGTGTAAACACCTCGGTGGAACTGGTATCCCGGGTGCGGGATAGTGCCCGCAAAAAGAAGATTGGTGATAGCTCCGAGGTAATGGCCTTGATTAAGGAAGAAGTTAAATATCTGCTAGAATCTCATGATAGCCCTCTTACTATTAACCGTGAAGGGCTAACCGTAATCCTGGTAGTAGGGGTTAATGGTGCGGGTAAAACTACGTCTATTGCTAAAATGGCTAACCGTTTTAAGCTTGAAAACAAAAAGGTAATCCTGGCGGCAGCAGATACCTTCAGAGCAGCAGCTATTGACCAGCTACAGATATGGGCTGACCGGGTAGGGGTGGAGATAATAAAACATCAGGAAGGTTCCGACCCCGGTGCTGTGGTTTATGATGCCATGAATGCGGCCCGGGCGCGTAAAGCCGATGTTTTAATAATCGATACTGCCGGTCGCTTACATAATAAGGCCAACCTGATGAAAGAGATCGGTAAAGTAAGAAAAATAATCGAGCGGGAAACACCTGGTGCTCCCCATGAAGTGTTACTGGTACTGGATGCCACTACCGGCCAGAACGCTATCAGCCAGGCCCGCATTTTTGAAGAAGCTACCGGGGTCAGCGGCATTATATTAACTAAACTGGATGGAACGGCCAAAGGGGGTATAGTGCTGGCTATTGCTCAGGAATTAAAACTGCCGGTTAAACTGGTGGGCCTGGGAGAATCCCTGGAAGACCTGCGTGACTTCTCGGCAGAAATTTTCGCTGCCGCCCTATTCGAAGAATAGAAATTAGACACTGAAGGTCGCTGATTATCTATGATTAATACTGAACTTTTTAGTTTTTTCAGTGTATTCAGTGTCAAAAAAATCCTAAATTCTTAATTTCTAAGAGATGGAGGTTTATTTATGGTATCAATGGCTATAATCGGGGGGACCGGGGTTTATGACCCGGATTTGCTAGAGGATGTAAAAGAGATAGTACAGGAAACCCCCTATGGTAAAGTAGCAATACTGGTGGGAAAACATGAAGGCCTGGATATCGCCTTTATCCCTCGACATGGAGGTGGCCACAGCATTCCTCCCCATCTAATCAACTACCAGGCCAATATCATGGCTTTGCATATGATTGGGGTTAAAAACATACTGGCTACTGCTGCGGTAGGCTCGCTCCATTTTGAATTTAAACCGGGTAGCTATGTTCTGGCGGACCAGTTTTTAGACTTTACCCGTACCCGTAAGAGCACTTTTTATGAAGGCGGGGAAATGGGGGTAGTTCATTGTGACATGACCGTACCTTATTGCCCCCGTTTACGTGAAGCCATGGTAAAGGGAGGCAGTGACCGGGGCATAAAAGTTATTAACGGCGGAACTTATGTTTGCACTGAAGGACCGCGATTTGAAACAGCGGCGGAAATATCTATGTTCAGGCAATTGGGCGGGCAGCTTATTGGAATGACCAGTGTACCCGAAGTTTGCCTGGCCCGGGAACTGGGTATGTGCTATGCCAATATCTCGATTGTAACTAATTTTGCGGCTGGCATTTCACCCGGAATACTGACCCATAGTGAAGTGGTAGAAATGATGAAAGGCAGTATACAGGGGGTAAAGGATATATTAACCACCAGCTTAAGGTATATTGCCAATAGTAATAGTGAAGGTACCTGTGATTGCCGGAAAATCTTAGACGAGCCCGGAGTAAGCAAATGATAAAGACTCTTTTTTTTGATAATAATGC
>CAZUFR010000247.1:0-2403 GCA_964619655.1 uncultured Syntrophomonas sp.
CCTACCTGCAGACAATATAAAAACAGAAAGATAAGTTTTGAATTAAGAATTAAAATTTATCGTTGAAATACTTCGTATTTCTCTTTATTTTAGCCCTAAATAAATCCGCTACCTTAATAGCGACCGTAGGGAGCATCCGTGTGCCCTTTGGGTAGTCTATTTAAAAAACGATAGGTGGAATGATATGATGTTTACTCAATGGCAAGATTTTATACCCGGCAGGTGGATGAGCAAAATTGATGTCCGGGATTTTATTCAAAGAAATTATCATCCTTATGATGGTGATGATTCTTTTCTTTCCGGTCCTTCGGCAAGAACTTGTAAACTCTGGGATAAATGTCAGGAGCTGTTGCGCCAGGAACGGTCCCGGGGTGGAGTACTGGAAGTAGACGCCAATACCCCGATTACTATTAACAGTCATCCTCCCGGCTATATTGATCGAGACCTGGAACTGATAGTGGGCTTGCAGACCGATAGTCCCCTGAAAAGGGCAATAAACATCTATGGGGGGTTGCGTACCAGTGTTAGGGCCTGCCGGGCCTATGGTGTTGAGCCGCCTTCAGACCTAATAGATTTCTTTCAAAAACACCGGCGCACCCATAATGACGGGGTATTTACCGTTTACACCTCGGAAATGCGCCTGGCCCGTCGGGTAGGGATCATTACAGGATTACCTGATTCCTATGGGCGGGGTCGCATTATTGCCGACTACCGCCGGGTTCCGCTCTACGGTATCGATTATCTTATTCAGGCTAAAGAAGATGACCGGGATAGCCTCAATAAAACTATGAGTTATTATTCCATACAGCTGCGGGAACGTATATCAGACCAGATTAAAGCCTTGCAATCCCTGAAGGAAATGGCCGCCGCCTATGGCTTCGATATTTCCCAACCTGCAGCTAATGCCCGAGAGGCGATACAATGGCTCTACTTTGCCTACTTGGGGGCTATTAAGGAACAAAACGGAGCCGCTATGAGCCTGGGCCGGGTAGCCAGCTTTTTGGATATTTATATAGAAAGAGATATGGAAAAAGGGATTATTAATGAGGAGGTTGCTCAGGAATTAATTGACCAATTCGTAATTAAGTTACGTCTGGTTCGTCACCTGCGCACCCCCGAGTACAGCGAACTTTTTGCTGGAGACCCTAACTGGGTTACTGAGTCGATAGGTGGTGCAGGCGTAGATGGTCGCCACCTGGTGACTAAAAACAGCTACCGTATACTTCACACCCTGCAAAATTTAGGACCGGCTCCAGAGCCGAATATGACTATTCTCTGGTCCAAAAACTTACCGTCTCCCTTTATTAGTTTCTGCAGCCGCCTTTCCATAAAAACCAGCTCCATTCAGTATGAAAATGATGACCTGATGCGTCCCCTATATGGAGATGATTATGGTATAGCCTGTTGTGTGTCCGCTATGCGGTTGGGTAAGGAATCGCAGCTATTTGGGGCCCGCTGCAACCTGGCTAAACTCTTACTCTATGCCATTAATGGTGGCATAGATGAAATGACCGAAGACCAGGTAGGAAGAGAAATGCCTGTGTATGAAGGCGAATATCTGGACTTTGACCAGGTTATGCACCGCCTGAAAATACAAATGGATTGGCTGGCTGAACTGTATGTAAACACCATGAATATCATCCATTATATGCATGATCGCTATGCTCCCGAGAACTTGCAAATGGCCATGCATGACAGTGATGTCCATTACTTTATGGCCTTTGGCATTGCCGGGCTATCCGTAGCTGCCGACTCTCTCAGTGCTATTAAATATGCCCGGGTAAAAACCGTACGCAATGAACGCGGGATTATCCGCGATTTTGTTATAGAAGGAGAATATCCCCGCTACGGTAATGACGATGACCGGGTAGATGAGTTGGTGGTAGAGTTAGTCCGTATGTTTATCAAATATTTGAAAAAATACCCTGCTTATAGGAACGCAGAACACACCTTATCCGTACTTACTATTACCTCTAATGTTATGTATGGGAAACATACCGGAACTACGCCTGATGGCCGCAAACATGGTGAAGCCCTGGCACCTGGAGCCAATCCTCTGCATGGGCGCGAGGAAAATGGAGCCCTGGCAGCATGCAACTCAGTAGCTAAAATTCCCTATGATTATGCCCGGGACGGTATTTCTTTTACTTTTTCCATAGTACCGGATTCCCTGGGTAAAAGTAAAGTAGAGCAGGTTAATAACTTGAGGGGACTGTTGTATGGCTATTTCACCAAGGGTGGACACCATATGAATGTTAATGTAATTCATCCGGAAGTGCTCAAGGAAGCCATGGAACACCCGGAAAAATACCCAGATTTGACTATTCGCGTTTCCGGTTATGCCGTACACTTTATTAAACTGAGCCGCGAACAACAGGAAGAAGTAATTGCCCGTACCTTTTA
>CAZUFR010000248.1:0-2400 GCA_964619655.1 uncultured Syntrophomonas sp.
ACTCCTTGCTCACACTGTAGTGATATGCTATTTTAAGGGTGAAACTTGTGATAAAAACTGTTTATATAGGACTAGGTTCAAATATAGGAAATAAAGTCGGGCAGGTGCAACTAGCCCGTAAAATGATACATAAGATAAGGGATTTGGAGGTCACCCGAACTTCGTCCCTTTATTTGACTTCACCCTGGGGAAACACAGAACAAGAGGATTTTGTTAACCAGGTTATAGAAGTTCGAACTAAACTGTCAGCCTTGGACTTGCTCTACCGATTGCAGGAAATTGAAATTAAAATGGGCCGCCAGCGGAACGAGAGATGGGGCCCCCGTAGTATAGATCTGGACATTCTTTTATATGGTGATGAGATAATCAACTTATCAAATTTAAGAGTCCCTCATCCCCATATACGTGAACGGTTGTTTGTCCTGATTCCACTACAGGAAATAAATTCAGGGTTGGTATTTCCTGAGGATGGAGTCAAACTCAAGGAGGTGTTGAGTAACGCTTTAGACCGAGAAGGAAACAGAGGAATTAGAAAAATATAGGGGTCTCCCGCCGATACTGGAGATTATTGGAGGTTTCGCCTGTATCCCTTAGGGACCAGGACGAGACATTTTTAGCAGGTGATGAGTTGATTACCCATATCCACAGAGGGGGTTTTAAGGATGGATAAAAGGATAGGCATCATCGGGGCGGGAGTTGTAGGAACGGCTGTTGGGGTGGTACTCAAAAACAAGGGCTATGAGATTACGAGTGTGTATGATATAAAATTCGAATCTACAAAAGAGCTTGTGGAACGGATTGGATGTACCGCTTTTACATCACCTCAAGAAGTTTCTCGCTCGGCTGATATCTTATTTATAACTACGTCGGATACGGCTATCGAGGGCGTTATCGATAGTCTGGCGGATATAGGCGCTATTTACGCTGGACAAATCATAGTCCATATGAGCGGGGCCCAGTCTTCGGAAATTTTAGACCGGGCCAAGGATTTTGGCGCCCAAGTTTTATCCGTTCATCCCTTGCAATCCTTTGCCAGTGTTGAACGGGCTATTGAAAACCTTCCTGGCTCCATTTTCAGTATTGAGGGAGACCGGGAAGCTTATGATACTGCTGTTTGTATTGTAGAATCCCTGGGGGGAGAATACTTTTTCATTGATCGCAAGGCCAAGCCGTTGTACCATGCCGGCGCCTGTGTGGTTTCCAATTATCTGGTAACAATTATTGATTTTGGTATTAAACTACTGGAGTCTACCGGAATTCCCAGGCAGATTGCCAGCAGGGCTCTGCTGCCGCTCATTAATGGTACAGTCAATAACATAGAAAATATAGGTATTCCCAAAGCCCTAACCGGACCTATTTCCCGGGGCGATTTAAGCACTATATTAAAACATCTTGACTGTCTGCAAGAGATGGCTCCAGAGCTTATGAAGCTGTATAGTTGGCTGGGATTTTATACTGCCCAGATTGCGGTCGAAAAGGGCACTATAGACCAGCAGAGCATGGAAGAGTTTCAGCAGGTATTTATGAAAAAACTCTCGCAGATTGCCAGCGCCAGTTAGGTCTGGCGTGCTCTCTAAGGAGGTTATATACCATGGCTAGAGTTACAACAGCGACCCTAAGAGACAAAAAGGCTAAGCAGGAAAAAATCAGCATGCTTACCTCATACGATTATTCTACTGCCGGTCTGGTTGACCAGGCAGGGCTGGATATGATACTGGTAGGCGATTCACTGGGAATGGTGGTTCTGGGCTATGAAAACACCCTGGCAGTTACCATGGATGACATGGTTCACCATACCCGGGCAGTAGTGCGGGGTACCCAAAATGCGATGGTAGTAGCGGATATGCCCTTTCTTTCTTACCATATTTCCATTAAGGAAGCAGTTCGCAACGCCGGTCGTTTAATCCAGGAAGGCGGTGCCCAGGCAGTAAAACTAGAAGGTGGAACAGAGAGAGTAGAAGCAATAAAAGCTATTCTCGATGCCCAGATTCCAGTGATGGGGCATATAGGTTTAACCCCCCAATCAGTCAACCAGTTTGGTGGCTTTAAGGTACAGGGGAAAGACCTGGAAACTGCACGCAAACTCTTGCGTGATGCTCAAGCTCTGGAAAAAGTAGGAGTATTTTCCATGGTGTTGGAAGGTGTTCCCACCGCCCTGGCTAAAAAAGTAACCGAAGAGGTGTCAGTGCCTACTATTGGTATAGGTGCAGGACCATACTGTGACGGCCAGGTGCTGGTTATCAATGATATGCTGGGCATGTTCTCAGGACATATTCCCAAATTTGTTAAGAAGTATGTCGACCTGCAGCCCCTGATTATGGAGGCCTTAAAAGCCTACAAAAAGGAAGTTGAGGAAGGCACTTTCCCCGGTCCTGAACATGGTTTCACCATATCTGATGA
>CAZUFR010000249.1:0-2400 GCA_964619655.1 uncultured Syntrophomonas sp.
ACCAATTAGTATTGCCGGTAACCATATTACGGCATTAATTAACCATTCCGTCAGCAAATTTGCCTTCCTCCATCCATTTTTTTACCTGCTGAATTTCATCTTCCCTATTATATATTACTTCATCCAGTTTAAGGCGATAAAGTTCATCGAAAATCAGGCGATATATGGGTCCCTCTTTAATACCCAGTTCTTTCAAATCATTGCCATTAATCTCAATCCGAACCCTTTCTTTGAGGTCAAGATAATGAACCAGGTTGTCCCAGGCGGTTTCCTCTCTTACCAAAAGGAGCAGGTAAACAATATTTTCTTTGCTCCAATCTCCCAGTAGATGGTCAATTTCATGAGCAGCCAGATTGTTCTTTTCGGTCAGATGCCCAGCTACGAAAGGTACCCCCCGAGAGTCCTTAATAGTCTGAATAACATAATTGTCAAAAGGATAACGCTCTAAAACGCCTTCCACCTCATCCTCGCTTAAACGAGCCAACAGAACCACAATGTAGACCAACCACGATTTAACATTAACCGGATAGTACCTTTCTTCCAGCCAGGTTACCATGATTGATACACGTCTTAGAGTAACCCGGTTAAGATGCTCCAGCTTAACTTCTGGCAATATGTATTTCCACACCCCAATTTCCCTCATTCTATCCAAAGAACTGCTCGGATCTTTTTCACTCAGTATCAGAATTAACTCATGCAGTATACGTTTGTAAGAAAGTTTCCCCAGCATACGACGTTCTATAGCATCAATAGCAAAACGAAGAGTATCCGGTTCTATAGTAAAACTATAGCGTTGTTCGAAACGAATAGCTCTTAATATACGGGTGGGATCTTCTACAAAACTAAGGTTATAGAGAATGCGAACAGTCCCCTTCTCCAGATCCCGACGCCCACCGAAATAGTCAATCAGGTCACCAAAGCGATTGGGATTTAAACATATTGCCAGGGTGTTTATAGTAAAATCGCGACGATACAGATCCTCACGTATAGATGACTTTTGCACCCGGGGTAAAGCAGCGGGAAACTCATAGTATTCAGTACGAGCGGTAGCAACATCTATCTTGGTACCATCAGGAAGGGTAACCATCGCAGTACGGAAACGTTCATGAATCCTGCACTTACCTCTCAGGTTTTGGGCCAGACAGGTAGCCAGTTCTTCACCATTACCCTCCACCACCAAATCCAGGTCAAAGTTAGGTACCTGCAGGAAAAAGTCACGTACAAACCCACCCACGCAATAGACAATACTGCCCAGATCCTCAGCAATCTGTCCGGCCAATTGAAGAACAGTCAGAATCCTTGAAGGTAATCGTTCCTCCATCATACTAAAACAGTTAAGTTCTTCACCGCCAAATGAATAAAGCACTTCGTGGTCTTCCGGGTAGTCATCCCCATGTAAAGTCCTTAATACATCAGTACGGGAAACAATTCCTACCAGGCGCTTATTATTCACCACTGGTAGGCGTCCGATATCATTATCTACCATAAGTTTTTGCAGTTCACCTACCGGTGTATCTGGGGAAATAGAGAAAATGTTAGTAGTCATAAACCCTTTTACCGGGGCATGCCCCAAATCATGCATACTAGCCTTATCAACATCACGGCGGGATATTACTCCCACCATGCTATCCCCTTCTACTACCGGCATACCAGTATGGCCATAGCGTAGCATTATTCTACCCGCCTCTTCCATAGTAAAATCGGTAGGTACGGTTTTTACCGGTGTAGACATAATATCACGGGCCAGAAGCCCCGGGTGGATATCAGCCAGTTGTTGTATAATAATATCTGCGACCTCATGAGGAGATTTGTTTCTTATAATGGCAGAAGCCGCTTTCTCGTGGCCCCTACCTCCCACCATGCGCAGGGTCTCATTAACCTTTACATTAGTAGTACGGCTGCGTGCCACCACATTTACCTTACCTTCCATTTTTACCAGCACAAAAATAACATCACTGTTTTCTACTTCAAATAAGCGGTAAGTTACGGCATCTAATCCGGGAATGAACTTATTATTTTCAGCTATCGCGACTACCACGTCCAGATTGTTAATCCGGTAGTGCTGGGCACTGTTAAGCAATACCTGCAGAAGTTGGCGCTGTTCACCAGAAAACGGTTGTTCCATGAAATTCGCCACCACTGATAGGTTAGCACCCTTACCCAGTAAGAATGCGACCGCCATCAGATCCCGAGGAGTTGTAGAAGTGAAAAGCAAACTACCCGTATCTTCGTAAATTCCCAGAGTCAGGATAGTGGCATCGAAGGAACTAACAGTAATGTTTCGTTCCATAATTTCCTCAACTAAAATAGTGGTGGCAGCTCCAACCGAATGAATTTCTTTAATAGTACCAGATAAGTCGTCCGGAGAAACGGGATGGTGATCATATATGTAGAATTCCA
>CAZUFR010000250.1:0-2382 GCA_964619655.1 uncultured Syntrophomonas sp.
TTAGCCCAGAAGGCTTTTCCTGATAATTGTATGGCTCTGGTATTACCTTGTGAAAGCAGTACTGAAGATTTGATTCACAGTCGGTTATTATTAGATAAATTTAATATGACCTATCGGGTAATAGAACTTGATAATGTTTATCAACTTATGGTAACCCAACTGGAATCTTACATAAAGCTTGATGGTTCTAAAAGGCGCCTGCTGCGTGCCAACTTAAAGCCCCGCCTGAGGATGACTACCATGTATTACTCAGCCCAGGCCCGAAGCTATTTAGTTCTGGGTACCACTAACAAAAGCGAAATTACCGTGGGCTATAGCACCAAACATGGAGATAGTGGAGTGGATTTGCAGATATTGGGTGACCTCCTCAAAAGGGAGGTACTGGAACTAGCCAACTACCTGCGCGTACCCTCCGTAATAATTAATAAGACCCCATCAGGAGGCTTATGGGCCGGGCAGACAGATGAAGAGGAAATGGGTATAAGTTACCAACAACTGGACGACTATATCCAATATAATCAGGGTGAAACTGATGTAACAGAACGTATTCAAAAACTAAACCAAATCAGCCAACATAAACGGCAGATGCCACCTATAGCTAAGATTCCGGAGGAATTACGAAAATAGACATGGAGGACAATCAAGAATAGCAAATAGACGTGGACTCGCTATGCTCGCGCGGATTATATAAGGATTTACGCGGTTTTATTTAGGGTTAGTATAAAGCATGGGGCGTTAGAAGTGGTAGGGGCAAACCCATGTGTCTGCCCGGCCATACACCGAATCCCAGGGGGGTACCCCTTTACCCCTCACTCTTTATGAATATGTTGTTATTCACAAGAAGATTTTGTATTAGTTCTAATTACAGTTAAGTTTTTGGAGGGATCTATGAATACCAGGGTAAGAAACGTAATTATTCGTATGATAGTATCGATTATAATTTTTGTCTATATCAGCTATCTGGCCTGGAAGAGCTTGCCCACCTTTGATTTCATAATACTCATGGCCTTTTTTGCTCTTTTCCTAGGCTGGTCCATAATTGAGACTTTTATCTACAAGGATCCAGATACTCTAGCAGTGGAAGATGATGACCGCCGTTCTTACCTCTTCTTACAGCTTTCGTCTTTCTTAGCTCTTTTTTATGCCCTAATAGATTTTCTCGATTACCACTTTACTAGAATGGGTAGTTTGGAACCTTGGGTTATGTATCTTGGTTTCGTAATTTTTATTCTTAACGCTATTTTACGTTATCATGCTATTACCACCCTGGGAAAATACTATAACCCTCGGGTAGCCATCTACCAGGAACATAGTTTAGTTACCGCTGGTATTTACCAAAAAATCAGACACCCCATGTATTTGAGTGCCCTCCTTAACGTTATAGCTATTGCTTTCATATTCAGCTCCTGGGGAACTTTGGTGATTATGTTATTTGCAGTTTTACCAGCGGTGATTTATCGTATTAATATAGAGGAAGAGTTTTTACTTAATCATTTAGGAAACGAATACCGGCAATACCTGGAGCACAGTAAGAAAATGATTCCGGGAATCTGGTAGATATAAGGAGGTAAAGCATGGCAGGACATTCAAAATGGGCTAACATTAAGCATAAAAAAGCACGCTCGGATGAGAAGAGAGGAAAAGAGTTTACCAAAATTGCCAAAGAAATAACCATTGCCGTACGTAGCGGTGGCGGTGGAGATCCAGAGGCCAATTCAAAATTAAAACTGGCTATTCAAAAGGCTAAAGCTATAAATATGCCCAATGATAATATTACTCGGGCCATTAAAAAAGGTACCGGGGAAGTGGAAAGTGAAACCATTGAGGAAATTGTATACGAAGGCTATGCCCCCGGAGGGGTAGCAATAATGCTGGAAATAGCTACCGACAATCGTAATCGCACCGCTTCGGAAATACGCCATCTTTTTTCCAAAGCCAATGGCAATCTGGGTGAAAGCGGCTGTGTAGCCTGGATGTTTAACCGAGCAGGTTACATTGCCCTTAGTAAAGAAAGCCTGGAGTTAGATGAGGAAGAATTGATGTTAACAGCCCTGGAACTAGGAGCAGACGATGTCCGGGAAGAAGAGGATAGCTATGAGGTTATAACTTCTCCCGAAGTGTTTATGGAAGTGAAGGAAGGGTTGGAAGAGCAGGGTATTAAACTGGAAGAGGCTGATATTGTCATGCTTCCGGAAAATACTGTAGAGATAAATGATCTGGATACTGCTGCTAGGATTATTAAATTGGTCGATTTGCTGGAAGATCATGATGACGTGCAAAACGTCTATACTAACATGTCCATTGATGATGAAATTCTGGAGCAAATGGAGTAAAGGTGACAGGGGACGGTTCCTCCGTCACCTTTTCGTATTTATGCCTACC
>CAZUFR010000251.1:0-2376 GCA_964619655.1 uncultured Syntrophomonas sp.
CCTCACTCTAGACACCAGTCAAGTTTTAACCTCGAATTCATTACTCAACAACCATATCATTAAAGCCTTATTTCGTACTAAACCCCGGTTTCGATTTTTTGCATTTCATTATCTTTAATAGTTACCCGTTTAATAATCTGGTCAATATGTTCACTGGCGGTTCGATAATCTTCATTGGCACCCTGTAAGAAGTAAATAGTATTTTCCATACGCTCCTGGCTGGCTTTTATTTCCGACCAGTGACATTCTTCCTCATAAAGATTCATACATTCTTGCAGGTTATGAGCTCTGCCGGTTTCCAGGTAGTGGCGGAAGGTGGATAAGGTCTGGGTATCCTGGTATATTGAGTGAATGAAAGATTTGACCAGGATAGTATTATAAACCTGAAGTTGTTTATGTGATCTTTTAATATTCAGTTCAGCCATTTCTATATCACGAAAACAATTATCCATCAGGGTTTCATAATAATAAGACCAGTTCTCCAGCACCGCTTTAAATCGGTCGCAGGCCTTTTCGTACTCCCGATAACGGATAATATAAACCTTCATATCATGATTAAAATTACTGCCGCTATCTTTCTCATTCTGTTTCCGTTTGCGGTTGGCAATGAGACTAAACGGTATTAGATTACTGACGGGTGCTTCCCGCTCCTCTTCTTTTAACGGTTTTATCGGCAGATTATCAGGTTCAGCCGGCAGTAAGTTCTCCTCTTCGGCAACAGCATAGCGTTTTTCTAGAAATTTATTTAGGAAATTAATATGGCGATTTACTTTTTCAATCTCTCTTAGTGAGGTTAAACACATGTTAATATCCTTAATCAATTCCGCTTCATTTTTAGCAGCTTTTTTGCTGCCCTTTCTACTCTTATAATAGGAGTAAAGCTCAGTGTGAAGTTCTGGAGTATGCTCCAAACTTATTAAATAGTCCAGATCCTCGGTGGTCAATAGTTTTGCTGGTGCCGGGGTGTCTTTGCTTAAATAAATTCTGGTATTGGTCAGAGGATAGTAGTAAGGCCCGATAGTCTGCAGATATTCATTGTTGCTAAAGTTATCCAAATCAGCATCCAGGTCAATTTCGGCAAAAAACATTTCCCATTCCCGGATAGGGGCTCCAGCATTAGTATTCTCTGCTGCTATTTGCTTAAGTTGTAAATAAGTAGCCAGGGGTATTTTAAGTTGAGAATTATAATAATAGGTAAGCACCAAATCAGGGTAATAACCGATCATAAGGGATATGTCAGGATAAATCGGATTATCCTTATTTAAAAAGGTAAAAAACACAGGGCAATCATCCTCCTTAATAAAATTGGCAATATATGTAATTTCTATATATTACCAATTAGTCCTTCTTTTCTAAAAAATTATTTTAAAAACACTAATGAGTTTTATTATTTTACTGGAATAACTTATAATAGTCGTTAAAATCATTAAATGATGGGGGTTAAGGGTTATGTTTAAAGCTGTTCTTTTTGATCTTGATGGTACGCTGCTAAATATAGATATGGATTATTTTCTTAAACACTATTTTAGAAAGATGGTGGAACTGGCAGCAGAGATGGGTTATAAGGATGGGCACCTTCTAGTTAATCAAGTTTGGCGTTCCACCGAGGTCATGATTGCCGACCTGAATCCGGAAAGCTCCAATGAAGAAGTTTTCATGAAAGACTTCTGCCAGAATTGGCCGTACTCTGAAGATGAGATTAAAAATTTCTTTGATCACTACTACCAGGAATGTTTCCCCCGGCTCAAGGATTATTGCAGTCCCTTCCCGGGGATACCAGAAATGGTAGAGTACATAATGAAACAGGACCTGAAAGTAGTAATAGCTACCAACGCTGTTTTCCCTATGAGTGCATTACAGGATCGTATAAGATGGGCTGGCCTGGGAAAGCATGATTTTGAATTAGTGACTTCTTATGAGCTTATGCATTTTTGTAAACCCCATGTGCAATATTATGAGGAGATAGTAGAAAGAATTGGGGTTCATCCCGAAGAGTGCCTTATGATAGGAAATGACACGGGGGAAGATCTTCCGGCCAGTAAAATAGGTATGAAAACCTTTCTGGTGGAAGATATGTTAATCGATAAGAGTTCGAACCATCAGCCTGACTGGAGGGGGCGACTCCCGGACCTCTTTGACTTTGTAAGAAAAAACCTGTAATAAGTTCAGTGCCTGTCCCCGTAATAAGTCCGGGGACTGTCCCCGGACTTATTGTAAGGAGGATAGTAGTATGCCGGCAAAAAAAAAGAAGGCTAAACCGCTCAGTGAAAGGGATAAACTCAAACTGGAAATAGCCCGGGAGTTGGGTATCCTGGAGCAGGTGGAAAATGAGGGCTGGGACTCGCTGAGTAATGCGATGTGTGGTAAAGTTGGGGG
>CAZUFR010000252.1:0-1090 GCA_964619655.1 uncultured Syntrophomonas sp.
CCGTAGTTGGAACCATCAAAGCCGATACCGTATTTTAGTGTATCCAGGCTAAATCGTGAGGCGGGAATGCTCAGGTGTCGCCACCTGCCCACCAGGTCAATCATCTTAAAATCTATCATTTCTATGCCGCGTTCCCGGCAAAAGTCCATTACTTCTCCATAACTCTTAAACACTAAAGTAAGCCTCCTTTTACCAAACCTACCGCTAATAATTGTCGGATAATTTCCGTGCAAATTATAACAAATTAGGGACACCGAGTAAAGTATATCAATATAGAGGTAGAATACTCAGAATGAGTTTTACCCAGTTTAATAGAGACTGGAATAAAATGCTACTCACCCCCGGTAATATATCCGGTAACAGGCTAATAAAATGTATTACTTGACCGGGATGGGACTAATTAAAAAATACCAAGGGGTGAGGATTATAAACAAGACGCGGTGGATTATACTAATAACTCTGGTAGCAATTGTTGTTGCCGGATTCCTGTCGGCTGAAAAAATACATGACTATTATATAAAATCTCAACTTGACCCTCAGGTTGAACTGGATCGAGCCTATAAAAAAATGGCCGCGGTAACCAGTTATAAATACAGCCTCTTATCCACTTTCACCGTGGAGCAACGGAAGGAGGTGATAAGTGAAGTCGTAGGAGAGAAACAAGATGGAAATACGCATATAAAGGGGGAGATGGTTAACACACCTGTAGATATTTACTATATTGACCGTACCATCTATAATTATGACTCCTTTGCCAGAAAGTGGCTGGTCATTCCCAGCAGTACCAGTAATTCCGAAGAACTATTGATTTCAGAACTGAATCCCCTGTCCAACTTTCGCCTTAAACAGGTTAGTACCGTTGAAAAACTAGGATTTGAAGTAATAGATGGTACGGAGTGTTTGTTGGTAAAATGCAAACCGTCGGTAGAAAATCAACTCCTGGAAACTATGTGGAAGGATTTTGAATACCGCATCTGGATTGATTTTCGTAAAGGATTAATAAAGCAAGCACAACTTAATGCCGTAAACAAAAAGATGACCACTACCAGGTTAAATGTAAGGGTTATGTTCTCCGATCTTAACGGAAAAA
>CAZUFR010000252.1:1190-2360 GCA_964619655.1 uncultured Syntrophomonas sp.
TCAGTCTATAGCGAGGTGTTACCTTATGACAGTAGCCTGGAGAAGATACGGGGGAAAAACCCCAGGGCAATAATACTTACCGGGGGGTCTGCCACTGTTAACCCGGATGTTTTCGAACTGGGGGTACCGGTACTGGAGATTGACTATGATGATATAAATAATAGTACCGGTGGAGATAAGTTACGGAGTTTCTTATTTGAAGTAGCCGGGCTCAAGGGAGACTGGCAAATGGGTGATTTTATTGATGAAACTATTACTGATATTAAGGAAAAGGTAGGAGATAAAAAGGTACTCTGCGGTCTTAGTGGCGGAGTAGACTCTTCTGTGGCCGCCGCCCTGGTGCATAAAGCGGTAGGAGAGCAACTGGTCTGTGTATATGTTGATACCGGTTTGATGCGTAAAGGTGAATCGGAACAGGTTATTAAAACCTTTCAGGAACAAATGAAAATGAATCTGGTCTTTGTTCCTGCTGCCGAGCGTTTCCTGAAGCGCCTGCAGGGAGTTACTGATCCCGAACGCAAACGTAAAATCATTGGGGAAGAATTTATTCGGGTCTTTGAAGAAGAGAAGGCTAAATTAGGTGAAATTGATTACCTGGTCCAGGGAACCATTTACCCTGATATTGTGGAAAGTGGTACCTCCACTGCCCCCACTATAAAGAGTCACCATAATGTGGGGGGATTACCCGAGGACATGGATTTTAAACTAATCGAGCCCTTACGCCTGCTTTTTAAGGATGAGGTGCGCGTAATTGGTGAGAAACTTAATATATCCCCTGAAATTGTATGGCGGCAGCCCTTTCCCGGCCCTGGTCTCGGGGTAAGAGTCTTAGAAGAAGTAACCAAAGAAAAACTGGATATCCTGCGTGAAGCGGATGCCATTGTCAGGGAAGAAATTCATAAAGCGGGGTTAGACCGAGAAATATGGCAAGCCTTTGCGGTTTTGCCCCCAGTAAGAAGCGTAGGGGTGAAAGGCGATGCCCGTACCTATGCTTATCCCGTTATCATTAGGGCAGTCATCAGTAATGATGCTATGACCGCGGAAATAGCCAGGCTACCTTGGGAACTACTAGAAAAGATAGCTCGGCGTATCGTAGCTGAAGTAGATGGGGTTAACCGGGTAGCTTACGATATTACCAGCAAACCGCCTGGTACCATTGAATGGGAATAG
>CAZUFR010000253.1:0-2353 GCA_964619655.1 uncultured Syntrophomonas sp.
CTAGTAGCTTCCCCTTCACTAGTAGCTTCCTCTTCGCCAACTGGTTGGTCAACAGTATCCTCTGTAGCAATTGCTTTGTTGGCATCCTCTTCGCCGCTATTAGTTTCCTGTTCACCAATGGTCTCCTGTTCCAGTTCCTGCTGACTCTTTTCTTCGAACTCTGTCATCCTATCCAATACCTCCTTAATTATCCAGTCCGGAGTTGATGCTCCTGCGGTAATCGCTACCGTGGAAACTCCCTGTAAATCATCAGCCGGGATTTCAGATGCATCCCGAATCTGCAGGGTTTTAACTCCGGTATTTTTACACTCCCTGGCAAGAGTGGCTGTATTTGAACTTTTCGGGTCCCCCAGAACTATAATCAGGTCTGCGCCTGAGCTTATTTCACGGGCAGCCTGTTGCCTTTTCCGGGTTGCCGAACATATAGTATTAAATACTCTAATTTCTTTCGCAAGAGGTAATAGTGCATCAACTATGGCGTAAAATTCATCCCCATCTTTGGTGGTCTGGGAGACTACGCCTAACTTATCCACGACCTGCAGTTGACAGGCTTCTTCTACGCTGGCGACTACTCTAGCCTGGTTGTCACACCATCCTGTAATTGCCTGTACTTCAGCATGACTAGCATCGCCAAAAACAACTATTTCATATCCTTCACCTCGTAATGATGCTACTATTTCATGAACTCTTTTAACCAGAGGACAGGTAGCATCCTTGATCCTCAAACCTCTCCCTTGTGCCTGTTCAATAATCTCAGGTGGTACACCGTGTGACCTGATAATAACACCGGCATCCTCACCTACCTGAATTTCTTCCAGCCGGTTTACCGGAATTATGCCTTTTTCTTTGAGATTGTCTACTACTGCATCATTGTGTACTAGAGGGCCCAGACTATACCATCTGCCCCCGTCTTCTGCAGCTTCTTCGGCTATTTTCACAGCCCTCCTGACTCCAGCACAAAATCCGGCGTTCCGAGCAAGCCGTGTTTGCAAATTTTACACCCCGCCAAATACTAAGTATTTATTTCGTATAAACATAGATAAATCCTTTATTTATTTGTCTAAAAGACTAATAATTTCTTGCATTATCTCCTTGCTAACCTCTTCCAGCAATGCTGAAGTGATTTTTTGACCCTCATATTTGTCCAAATCCACCGGATCACCCACCCTTACCAGCAGAGGGCGAAACCATCCCAGGGGAAAGTTTTTGTCGGTTCCTATACAGGCTACCGGGATTATAGAAGCACCTGATTTTAAGGCCAGCAAAGCGACACCGCTCTGAACCTGGGCATCACGTAAAATTTTTTTACGAGCGCCTTCCGGGAAAATCCCCAGCACCTTTCCTTCCTCTAAGAGTTCAAGCGCCTGGCGAATAGCCTTGCGGTCGGCTTTTCCCCTTTTTACCGGAAAAGCATGTAGTGCTGTTAATAATTTACCCAGAATTTTATTATTAAACAACTCAACTTTGGCCATAAAATGAACTGGCCGGGTTAAAGCTATGCCAACCATAATCGGGTCCCAGTTACTCACATGATTGGCAGCAACAATAACTGGCCCCTTTTGGGGTATTTTCTCTATACCTTCTTTTTTTAACCCTAAAAAAACAAAAAATAGTCTACATAGACCCCGGGCGAAGTAATATACCATTTCATCCCCCCCGGACAATGGCCAGCAGTTGCTGCAAGACCTGTTCTATACTCAGGTTACTGCTATCTATTATTATTGATTCGGCCAATATTTTAAGACTCCCCACTTCTCTTTCGGAATCTCTTTTATCACGTTGGATAATATCTTGTAAGATGGTTTCGTAATTAATGGTAAACCCGCTATCGTTAAGCTCAACTGCCCGCCTATTCGCTCTCTCTTCAATACTAGCAGTTAGAAAAAATTTGTACTCGGCATCTGGTAATACACACTCTCCAATATCACGTCCGTCCATAACTACGGATATATTGCGGGCCATCTCTTGCTGTTGTTCTACCATTATTTTACGAATAGCTGTATGAGAGGCAACTGTGGAAACCATGGCACTTACTTCCGGTAAGCGGATGGCAGTAGTTAAATCTTCCCCATCACATATTACCTTCTGCTGGCCTGAGTGATATTCGAAGTGAATCCTAATACTATTAGCAAGCTCATAGAGTGCTACAGTATTCTCGGGGTCAATTTTTTTTTGCAGTGCTTTCCAGGTCAGAGCCCTATACATAGCCCCTGTATCTATATATACAAATCCTAGTTCTTGAGCCAATTTTCTGGCAACGGTACTTTTACCCGCGCCGGCCGGTCCGTCAATAGCAATCTTCATTCCTTAACCACCTATAAATATTACCTTTAATTTTAGCATACCTCGGGTT
>CAZUFR010000254.1:0-2350 GCA_964619655.1 uncultured Syntrophomonas sp.
TGGATAGCCCTGCTGAAGCTCAGGTTAGCCTGAAATGTTTGGAATTACTTCCACAGGGAGTTAAACTAAAACTTTCTGGGAAATAATATATTAAAGCTAATTTACTTAAATCTCATTACATTCCCCCCCTAACCATGGGGAACGGCACCAAGCCGTTCCCCATTTTTTAATGATTAATGTAGGCAGGTGTATAAAGGAAAAATATTGGTCATAGGGAACTTTAGATATATAATTAAAAAACATAGGAGCAGGATAATGCAAACAGTTACAATCGAAGCACCCGCTAAAATTAACCTTACCCTGGATGTTAAAGGTAAACGCAGCGACGGCTATCATGAGCTGGAAACGGTTATGCATCAGATTAATCTTTTTGACCGTATAACCTTGGAAACAAGGCCTTCAGGGATTGAGATAGCCACTAATAGTAGCTCAATACCTCGGGATGAGGAGAACCTGGCTTATAAGGCAGCCTTGATGATTTTACAGGAGTACCAACCAGGAGCGGGAGTTAAAATTTTTATAGAAAAAAACATACCGGTAGGTGCCGGCTTGGCAGGTGGAAGCACTGATGCTGCTGCGGTACTGGCAGGGATTAATCATTTATATAACTGCGGATTTTCCCAACCGCAGTTGCTTGAAATGGCTACCGCTATTGGTTCCGATGTGGCTTTTTGCCTGTCCGGGCAGTATTTTGAGTCTCGACCCGGGGAACTAGTGGGCCGGGGAGCTACCGCTATAGCTCGGGGTCGGGGGGAACTATTGGAATCCTTGCCCACGAGAATCATACCTAATATAGTCATTGTAAAACCTGACTTTGAGCTATCCACTGCCCAGGTATATTCGGAACTGGATTTAATGGCGGTTAAGCAGGTCCCCGATACCGGGAGTTTTTTGCAAGTATGGAATAAAGGCGATATTATAAACATATCCGTTTATATGGCTAATGTACTGGAATCAGTAAGCATAAGAAAAAAGCCGGAAATAGGAATAATAAAATCCCGGTTAATAGAAATGGGGGCTCTTAGTGCTTTGATGTCCGGCAGTGGACCTAGTGTTTTTGCTATCTTTCTGGATAATAAAACGGCCTTCAGGGCATATCAGGTTTTCAAAGAAAACTACCAGGAAGCATACCTGCTTTCATCCTATAAAAGAGGTGACGACAATGGAAGCTAAAAAATTATTACCAGTAAATCTTGAATCCTATAAACCCCTGCGGGAACTGGTTCTGGAGGCAATCAGGGAAGCTATTATTTCTGGCAGCTTAAAGCCGCGGGAGAGGCTGATGGAGATACAACTGGCAGAAGAACTGGGGGTTTCTCGCACTCCTGTACGTGAGGCCCTGCGTAAGTTGGAATTAGAGGGTTTTATAGTAATGGTTCCTCGGAAAGGGGCCTATGTGGCTGACCTTTCCTTAAAGGATATTGCCGATGTATTTGAGATTCGGGCTGCCCTGGAGGGACTGGCTGCAGGTTTAGCCGCGGAACGGATAACCGATGAGGAAATGGAATATCTGGAAAGGCATTTGGTGGAAAAAGGCGATGCCATATCTCAAAATGACATGGAACGACTGGTAGCCATTGATACAGATTTTCATGAAGCTATCTACCGGGCCAGCCGCAATGAACGCCTTTTTGCCATAATCAACAACTTGCGCGAACAAATCCAAAGGTTTAGAGCTACTTCTCTGGCTTATCCGGGTAGAATGAAACAATCTCTAGAAGAACACCGTATAATAGTAGAGGCTATCCAATCACGTGATGTCCAGGGTGCCCGACAGGCAGCTCAGGAGCATATAGAAAATGCTGAAAACAGCATGATTGAATCTATAAAAAAAGACGGATTCCCCACAGCTGATTAACGGAGGTATAAGAATGCAATATGATGCTATTATCCTGGCCGGGGGAGAGAGCAGTGGTGAACTAAAAAAAATAGCTCCCTATGATAATGAAGCTCTGATTATAATAGGTAATTACCCTATGATTTATTATGTCTATCAGGCCCTGCGCCGATCTCCTGTTATTAGAAATATTGTAATCTGCGGGCCTACCGAGGCTCTGCGTAATATATTTACCGGACAGGATCGGTTATTCTTTGTCAGCGGGGGGCAGAATGCTATTGAAAGTTTTGCCCACGGAGTTGAATTACTACGGGAAAAAGGTATCAGTGAACGAATTTTAATTATGCCTTCAGATATACCTTTTATAACCACCGAGGCTATTAATGATTTTATAAATCAGGCCGAACAATATGATGCTGAATTTTACTACCCGGTAACCTCAAAAGAAGTAAACGAAAATCGTTTTCCTGGAGTTAGACGGACTTATGTAAAGCTTAAAGATGGGATTTTCAC
>CAZUFR010000255.1:0-2346 GCA_964619655.1 uncultured Syntrophomonas sp.
TTTTGAGGTCTTCAGAACTGTTTTATCCTACCCTGCGGGAGGTTCCCAGCGAAGCGGAAATCATCAGTCACCAATTATTATTGCGGGCCGGGTTTATTCGTAAAGCATCTGGTGGAGTATATACCTATTTGCCACTGGCTTATAGAGTTATCAAAAAGATTGAAAACATAGTACGGGAAGAAATGGACCGCGCCGGAGGCCAGGAAGTATTAATGCCTATCATGCAACCGGCTGAATTGTGGCAAAAATCAGGGCGCTGGGAAGTCTATGGGGATGAGATGTTTCGCCTGCAAGATCGCCATAAACGCTATTTTGCCCTGGGTCCTACCCATGAGGAGATTATTACTACTCTGGTAGATGGGGATGCCCATTCTTACCGGGATTTACCGTTACTTCTCTATCAAATTCAAAATAAGTATCGGGACGAAATCAGGCCGCGATTTGGTCTAATGCGGGGACGGGAATTTATTATGAAAGACCTCTATTCATTTGATATAGATGATGAGGGATTAGATGTTTCTTACCAGAAGATGTATCACGCCTATAATCAAATCTTTACCAGGCTGGGTCTTAAATACCGGGTAGTAGAAGCAGACAGTGGAGCCATTGGTGGTAATGAAAGCCATGAGTTTATGGTTTTAGCGGATAGTGGTGAAGCGGAAATAGTATATTGTGATAACTGTGATTATGCTGCCAATGTGGAAAAAGCGGTCTGTATATCCGAAAAAGCGGAAATAGATGGCGACCTGCTACCGCTGGAGAAAATTCATACTCCGGGGCAGCGTACTATTCAGGACCTTACTGACTTTCTTAAGGTTGGTAAAGACGAGCAGATAAAAACCCTGATGTATGATGCTGATGGTGAGTTAATTGCCGCCGTACTGAGGGGGGACCGGGAGCTAAACGAAATAAAACTAAAGAATGCGCTGGGTTGCAATGAATTGCTTATGGCCAATGAGGAAGATGTCCGCAGGTCCAGTGGTGCCGGATTCGGTTCTTTGGGACCGGTAGGAATGAACGTAAAGATTTATGCCGACCTGGAAGTAGCGGCAATGAAGAATTTTACCTGTGGAGCTAATGAAGACGACTATCATTTAACCAATGTAAATCTGGGTCGTGATTTTGTTCCGGAGGCTATTTTAGATATCAGAAATGCTGTGGCAGGTGACCCCTGTCCCCTTTGCCAGAGAGAATTAAAGCTGCTTCGGGGTATAGAAGTGGGACATATTTTTAAACTGGGCACCAAGTACTCGGATGTTATGGGGGCTACTTTTCGTAACCAGAATGGGCAGTCCTGTCCATTTGTTATGGGTTGCTATGGTATAGGCATTTCCAGGACCATGGCTGCTGCGGTGGAACAGAATAGTGATGAAGACGGAATAATATGGCCGATTACTATCGCACCCTATCATGTAATAGTAGTACCAGTAAACAGCAACAAGGAAGAGCAAATGCAAGCGGCTAATTCTATTTACCAGATTTTAGAACAGGAAGGTCTGGAAGTATTAATTGATGACCGTGATGAAAGGGCCGGGGTTAAATTTAAAGATGCTGATCTTATAGGCATACCGGTAAGAATTACAATTGGGCCAAAAGGCCTGCAGGAAAATAAGGTAGAAGTGAAGAAAAGATGGGAAAAAGAAGTAGAACTTGTAGAAATAGATAAAGTAAGGGAAAGGGTACTGGATATTATTCGGGGATGATATTAGAGTGGGTGTGAAGGTAAAGTATGTCAGTATATGAAATAATATTTAAGCTGGCCCTGGCCTGCATACTGGGGGCACTGATAGGCTTGGAGAGGGAAAGCCTGAATCGGCCCGCTGGTTTGCGTACCTATACCCTGGTTTGTGTAGGCTCAACCCTGGCTATGATTGTATCTATTGATATTTATATGCAATATTACCAGACGGTGAATGCTGATCCCGGTAGAATTGCAGCCCAGGTGATCAGTGGCATCGGTTTTCTGGGTGCCGGAACTATAATGAGGGAAGGTGCCTCGGTTCGAGGGTTAACTACGGCGGCAGGTTTATGGGTGGTAGCCTGCATTGGCCTGGCTGTGGGTGCCGGGCTTTACATACCAGCAGTTGTTACTACGATTCTTATTCTTTTTGTACTTATCTATTTCATCCAATTTGAACAATTTTTTACCGGGTTAAGGGAATATAAGGGTCTGGTTATTGTCGTAGAGGACCGCCCCGGGCAGGTAGGCCATATTGGCTCTATTCTCGGTGATATGGGTGTTTTAATTAAGAACATCCAATTAAACCATGTGGAGAACGAAGATAACCTGGAAGTAGAGTTACTGATAGAACTCCCCAGCGGCATGAAAATCTCCGACGTAATCGA
>CAZUFR010000256.1:0-2330 GCA_964619655.1 uncultured Syntrophomonas sp.
GCTATTGTGCTACCTGTGATGCTGACCTGTTTGAGGAATTAGAGGTGGCAGTAGTGGGTAGTGGTGATGCCGCTATTGAAGAAGCTGAATACCTGAGCAAATTCGCCGACCTGGTAAGCATAATTGTAATTCACGAAGAGGGGAAAGTGGATGCTAACCAGGTATCTTTTGAACGGGCTCAACAAAACCCCAAATTAAAGTGGATATGGAATTCCATTGTTAAAAGTGTTAACGGCGAAGAACTGGTAGAGAGTATAACCCTGAAGAATATTCAAACCGGGGAAGAAAGTGATTACCCGCTTAATGGCGTGTTTATATTTATCGGTACTGTCCCCCTTACTGAAGTGCTCCCGGAACAGGTGCAGGTAAATCCGCAGGGTTACATTATTACTGATGAGAAAATGGCTACCAGCGTGGAAGGTGTTTTTGCTGCCGGTGATGTCAGAGTCAAATATCTGCGGCAGGTAGTAACGGCTGCCAGTGATGGGGCCATAGCTGCAGTAGCTGCGGAGAAATATGTGCATGAAACAGAACTGTGGGAAAAAGAGGTTTTAAAGGCCCAAAAGCCTGTTTTTGTTGCTTATTACAACCCTACCGACATGAGTGGAACCGAGAAAGTAGGTATAGTTGACCGTTTTGTACGGACCAACAACGAACGTTTCTCACTGGTAAAAGTTGATGCAACCCGTAACGAACTGGTAGGAAGACGCTACAATATCAATTTGGATAAGCTGCCCCTGCTTCATGTTTTTATTGATGGGGAAGTAAAACAGGAAGTAGCAGAGATAAATGAGCCCATCCTGGAGGCTATTAGCAAATCATTATAAGGAGTGAAAACTATGATCGAAGTAAACAAAGACAATTTTGACAATGAAGTTCTTCAGGCCAGTGGAGTAGTAATGGTTGATTGGTGGGGACCCAAATGCGAAAGGTGTTTGGAATTAATGCCCCATGTGGAAGAGCTGGCCGGTAAATACCAGGGTCAGATAAAATTTTGTTCGGTTGATACTTCAGGTAACCGGCGCCTGGCTATAGGCCAGAAAGTACTGGGTCTGCCCGCTATTCTCTTTTATAAAGATGGTCAAAAAATAGATGAAATATCCGGACAGGAAATAGCACCGGAAGATATTGAAGCCAAGCTTAAACAATACGCCAAATAAGAAGGGAGGAATATTCGTGCAACTGGAACTGGGAAATATCCTGGTAAAAGATGTTCAATTCGGAGAAAAAACCGAGTTTAAGAACGGAATTGTTTACGTAAATGGAGAAGAACTGTTAGATAACATTAAAGACGATCGCCTGGCCCGGATTGAAGTTAACATTGTACGTCCGGGAGACGATGTGAGAATATGCCCGGTCAAAGATGTTCTGGAACCACGTATCAAGGTGGAAGGCGGGGGCCAGGTTTTCCCCGGTATTTTTGGCAACGCAGAAATGGTAGGGAGTGGCAAAACTAATGTTTTAAAAGGTATGACCGTACTCACTGTAGGTAAAATAGTAGGATTTCAGGAAGGAATAATTGACATGTCCGGCCCTGGTGCCGATTACACTCCTTTTTCTCAAACCATTAATCTGGTTATCCTCTGTGATAAAGTGGAAGGACTGCCCCAGCATGAACATGAAGAAGCAGTACGCCTGGCCGGATTAAAGGCTACTCGCTATGTCGCTGAGATAGCAAAAAATATAACACCGGATGAAACATTTACTTTTGAAACCAAATCCCCAATCGAGCAGTTGGCCCAGTATCCCGATTTGCCCAAAGTGGCCTATGTTTATATGTTGCAGACCCAGGGTTTGATGCATGATACCTATCTCTACGGTCTGGATGTTAAAAAGATTTTACCTACTTTTCTCTATCCCACTGAAGTTATGGATGGCGCGGTAATAAGCGGTAACTGTGTTTCCGCCTGTGATAAAAATACTACCTATCACCACTTGAATAATCCTGTAATTGCCGATCTTTTTGCCCGGCATGGTAAAGACCTGAACTTTGTTGGCGTGGTGGTAACTAATGAAAATGTGACTTTATTGGATAAGGAGCGCAGCTCTAATTTTACCGCCAAACTGGTGGATAGCCTGAAAGTAGATGGGGTAATTATCAGCGAAGAGGGATTTGGTAATCCTGATGCTGATTTAATTATGAACTGTAAAAAAATCGAAGCTCTAGGAATTAAAACGGTACTGGTAACAGATGAATATGCCGGTCGTGACGGCGCCTCTCAGTCCCTGGCCGATGCTAATCCGCTGGCCAATGCGGTGGTAAGCGGCGGCAATGCCAATGCCATTATTGATTTACCACCCATGGCCAAGGTGATTGGCTATATCGAAGC
>CAZUFR010000257.1:0-2329 GCA_964619655.1 uncultured Syntrophomonas sp.
TATAAAGAGCGAGGGTTTTTATATTTTACCAACCTAAACCTCTGAGCAATGTTAATAAAAGAGTCAGGGCTTCACCGCGTTTGATAGGTTGATTAGGTCGCAAGGTTCCATCCGGATAACCGCCGATGGTGCCCTGAGCTACTTTGCCTATAGCCCATTCTGGAATCTGAGCTGAATCTGTATAAACAGTCAGATCTGCCGGAGTGCCAAACCCAGGTACATCTCTTAGAGCATTGGAGATAATGACAGCAGCTTCGATGCGAGTTAGTTGGTCATTGGGAGCGAAACGGTTACCTTTACCGCTAACCAGACCAGCTTTGGTCATGCCAGCAATATAGGGGCGTGCCCATTCCGGAATCTGTGCGGCATCGGTATATTTGGACTGCAGCACCTGGTCATTTTCCCAATTAGTCATATAAGTGATAGTCGGATACAGATGGGTATCACCGGGTGCCAACCCAAGGATTTTGGCTACTGCGGTAGTCAGTTCGGAGCGGATGATAATTCTTTCCAGACCGGCCGTCCGGGTCAGACTACTCGGATTTGCCGGATCAGGATAGCCTTCCAACAATCCCAGACCATTTACGCGGTTGGTGATTTTTTCAGCCCAGTGTCCACCTGTGTCAGTAAAGTTTGGTTGTATACAGCCCATGACTACAAACCAGCCCTCATATTTCCCATCATTTATGCCTTTGACTTTACCGGGTGCGACCGAGTAGCTGGCCAGTGCTACCCACTTGCTGTAAGTTTTATTCCAGTAAAATATCTTGGGATGACGGTCGGGATTTGTCCCCATTAGGCTCTGGTTAAAATCCATAAAAAATTCTACTCCGGGGTTACCCAGCTTTTGAGGCTTGGCCAGGGTGATATATCCTGGTTGCCGGTCGAGTATCTTGCCCTCGGGCAGGTTTTCGGTTGCTGGGGCAGTATAAGGTTCGGTAACAGGCAGAGTTTCTTCCAACTGCGGTTTTTCCAAAGCTTTATTGACCGTCAATCGGGCTTCGGCGGTAAGATCAGGTTTATAGTAATGTGCGGAAACTGAAATATTTCCAGCTCCAGTCCCTTTGAATAATCCTGGAGTTTCCACAATAGCAATTGAATCGCTACCTATAGTCCAGGTACATTCATCAGTAACATCCTGATTGGGGTAATTATCCAGGGTATTGCGCAGATATGCCCGGTATTGCTGAGTCTCTTCCACCAGAATCGTGGCTGCAGAAGGTTCGATAACCAGCAACGGGATACCAGCATCAGTAACAATCAGAGCACAATCATTAGAGTCTAACTTGTATTCGTCTAGTATGGCATAGACAATGGTTTCGCCGACACTTACGCCTAGATATTCGCCACCAGTTCTGTTAGCTGCAATGTCGGGATCTTTGATATACCAACTACAGATATCGGTGACGTCTTGCGATGAATCCTTGGCATCGTAGGCCGTGCATTTATAGGATGCTGTTTGCCCCACTTTAATAGACTGGGGATCGGGGGTTATATTAATACGGGTGGGGATGAATTTCATTTCTAGTGGTATGTCTGGTTTAATATCTGTTACCTCTGGTTTATTAATATCAGGCAATTGAAATGGTTTCAAATCGACTGCCATAGATGGGGCAAGCAAATTACCGGGAAAGAAGCACACAGCCATTACCGCCATTAATAGGATTAAAACCGAAATTAACGATCGTTTTCTCATAATAGCAGATCACCTCCGATAAAATAGGGTATTTGCATAAATTACCTCATGATTATTTGGATAAAAGCCTAGTCAACAACAAGTGTTCCCCCTGCTATGCCGCCACTTTTTTCAATCTGGTATCCTGCTGCTTCCATCATCTTACGAGCATCATCTTTTGATAAATCGGTTTTGTCAATAAAGGATAGCTTTTCAAAAGCGGGGCCCTGGGTGGCTTTGCCAATGACGAAGTCAAATTTATCTTTGCCAGCTTTTATATAGGTGCAAGTATTGGATAATTCCTCCTGTTGGCTCAAAACGTTCATACTATAGCTGTTTGTCCTGAGGCATATCATCTCTCCATTTTTAAGCCGTTTGAACTCGCAGTAGCTACGATTAAGTTTCTGCCCATTACGTTCCGTAAATGTCTCAGTTACATAGGTTCCTTTACCTAAATCACAGTTGCCGTTCTCTACCAGTCGGTCACCAGCCTTATCGGCAGGACTAAAACCATCTTCATCTCTTATGGTATCGTATCCGAAGCTCATTTTCGTTCCTTTTTTCTCTAAAACCCCTGGAAAACCAGCCATCATCAACTTACCTTCGAAGTGGCCGTCCTTGTTGTCCATATTCAGCAGGTCATATTGCACACCA
>CAZUFR010000258.1:0-2320 GCA_964619655.1 uncultured Syntrophomonas sp.
GGGCATGCTGGCTCTCTTTATGGGAGTGGCCACCATTACTTATTTATGTTCCAGGCGTTTTGATGACAGCCGAGGCCGCTGGTTTTTTGCTTTTGCCCTGTCAGTAAATCTGGCTAATCTGTTATTTTTTAAATACTCTCTTTTTTTCCTGACTAGTCTGGAGGCTGCCTTGTCTATTTCGCTAGTGGCCGACTTGCCCTGGTTGACCCGCCTGGCTCTTCCGATTGGGATCTCTTTTTACACCTTTCAACAGATTGCTTACCTGGTTGACACTTACCAGAAAAGAACTAATCCGGCTCCATCCTGGCTAACTTTTTGGGCGTTTGTATCCTTTTTTGGACTGGTGCTGGCTGGTCCGATTATGAGGGGCAAGCAGCTGCTTCCCCAACTTCGTCACCTCAATATGCTTACTTTCCAGGAAGAATCCTTTAAAGCCGGTGCCCTATTGTTTCTAACCGGCCTGTTTAAAAAGGTAGTGCTGGCCGATACAGTAGCTATCTATGTGGATCGATTCTTTGCCCAGGGGACTGGATTGTCCGGGGCAGAGGTGTGGGTAGCCGCTTATTTATTTGCCTTTCAACTATACTTGGATTTCTCAGGGTATAGTGATATGGCCCTGGGAATTGGCCGTTTGTTTGGTATCCGTCTGACTCGCAACTTTGCCACCCCCTATCTTGCCGCTAATGCTACTGAATTCTGGCGGCGCTGGCATATAACTTTATCCAGTTGGATTCGCGACTACATATATATCCCATTAGGCGGGGGACGTCGAGGGGAAGCAAGGAAATATTATAATTTGTTGGTGGCCATGGGAGTGTCCGGATTGTGGCACGGGGCAGCCTGGACATTTATTATCTGGGGTTTTTACCACGGTTTTCTTTTGGTGGGGCATAATCTACTGCTAAGAATAAGGAAGAGGTTAGGAATGAATGATTCGCCCCGACTCCTGGTGAAGATAATAAGCGTGATTGGGTTCTTCCATTTAACTTGCATTGGGTGGGTATTCTTTCGGGTAGCCGATATCAAGGTTGCTCTGCATATGGTGAAATGTATGCTTTACCCCGGTTTTCTGAGCATGAAAGCTTACCTGATTCCATATCTGGCACTGGTAGGAATGCTTTTTGCGGCTCACCTTATCGAAAACTGGCTCTTTGAAAACCGCTATCAGGTTCTGAATTGGTGGGAACAACATATCCCCATCCCTTTTCGTGCTGCTCTTTATACTGTGGCCTTCCTGCTGATCATAATCTTTATGCAGACTAATCAAAGCAGTTTTATTTATTTTCAGTTTTAACCAGACCCTTTTGCCACCGGACGGGTGTCAGGGGGACGGTTCTCTTGACACACAAGCTTACAGATAAAACCCTGTCAAGGGCTTTTAGTACCGATGGTTCGATTTTTTTATCAAGTATTATTTATTGGGTGGTATCAGCCGAATTATTTTACTGCGTCCATAGGAATCCACGGCTACCTTGACCTTGAGTCCCCGCGCATCCATCATCATCCTATAATTGCGGGCAGTACCTTCCGGGGTATAATAATTCTCAATACCATAATTAACCCATATATGCGGGGCCTCCGTCTTCCTACCCTCGGACCAATACCCGGTCCAGTCTACTCTTGCAGTCATATACAGATTGTTTCCCATATCTTTACGCTGTTTAAGACTAACAATAAGTTTTACTGGTAAGCAGAGCCGTACCGGGTTATAATTATAAGTTGTCCGGTAAAAATATAAACAGGACCATATAACTTATCCACTCTGTTAATGGAAGGAACGACTTTATGAAACAAGAATTAATTAGGAACCTGGCAATTATCGCCCATGTAGATCACGGCAAAACTACTCTGGTGGATGCAATGTTAAGGCAAAGTGGCGTTTTTCATGAACGTCAGCAAGTAGAAGAACGGGTAATGGACCACAATGATCTGGAGCGGGAGCGCGGAATTACCATTATGGCTAAGAATACGGCCATACCGTATAATGGCTACCGTTTTAACATCGTTGATACCCCCGGGCATTCCGATTTTGGTGGGGAAGTTGAACGTATTGTACAAATGGTTGATGGAGTGTTGCTGCTGGTTGATGCTCTGGAAGGCCCCATGCCCCAGACTCGTTTTGTACTTAAGAAAGCTCTGGCCGCAGGACTTTTTCCTATTGTGGTTATCAATAAGATGGATCGGCCTCAGGCCCGTCCGGAAATAGTACTGGATCAGGTCCTGGATCTTTTTATTGAGCTTAATGCCAGTGAAGAACAGCTTGATTTTCCGGTAGTATACACCAACGCTCGTACTGGCCGGTCATCACTTGATCCGCTTA
>CAZUFR010000259.1:0-2314 GCA_964619655.1 uncultured Syntrophomonas sp.
TACACTACCAGGAAACTGACCCCGAAAGTGGCGCCTTTCCCATGTTCGCTTTCTACGAATACCTCGCCCCCATGAGATTCTACAATATGCTTAACAATGGCTAAACCGAGGCCGGTGCCGCCCTGATGGCGGGAACGGGCCTTGTCTACCCGGTAGAAACGTTCAAATACCCGGGGCAGGCTTTCATGGGGTATTCCCATACCAGTGTCAGTTACCGTAGTTATAACCCGGCTATCCGACCGGTATGAACGAATTATGACCTTTCCCTCCCGGGGGGTATACTTAATAGCATTATCCAGCAGATTAATCAGGACCTGGTTTAATAAATCTTCATCAGCATATATTAATGCTAAATCCGGTTCACAGATAAACTCCACATGCAGAGCCTTCTCACTAATTTGCGGACCCATAATGTTCATTACGCTGCGGATGGAGTGTATTAAGCAAACTGGCCGGGGGTTAAGCATCCGCTCCTTCGACTCTATCGATGACAGGGTCAACAAATCTTCAATAAGACGGCTTAAGCGCTCTGTTTCGGTATCAATAATGCTTAAAAACCGACGGCAGATGGCGCTGTTCTCCATGGCTCCGTCTAAAAGGGTCTCCACAAACCCCTTGATTGAAGTCAGGGGTGTACGTAATTCGTGCGATACATTACCTACAAATTCCGACCGCATCTGGTCAAAGTTCCGAGCATCAGTAACATCCCGAAATACCGCTACAGCACCTTCAATATCTTTGCTGTCACTTTTTATCGGCATAACATGTACCCGGTAAATCTGGGTACGCGGTTGAATTAACATTTCGGCAAATACTTCGTTACCCCGGAGCAGGACTTCCCCTATCATGGAACTGATTTCATCACCAGTCTCTTCCAGAGTACTACCCTGCAATCCGCCCTTACGTACTAAAAATAGGTTCTCTGCAGCTTTATTGGCCATTATTACAACACCGTTACGGTCAAAGGTTATAATACCATCCATCAGGCTGGTCATAATTGCATCGATATGTTTATTATCCAGTATTGATACCACTCGAATACACCTTCTAAAGCATAATAAATAAATTCTCTATTGTTTCTAGCTGTTAGAGCTACCTTCAATAAACCGGTAACCGACACCTCTTACCGTTTCTATATAAAGCGGGAAGCTGGAATCATCCCTTAATTTCTGACGCAGGTGCCGGATATGAACATCAACCGTCCGTGTATCCCCGGAATATTCATATCCCCAGACTTTCTCCAATAGAGCTTCCCGGGTAAATACCTTACCCTGATTAGATGACATCAAGCTAAGCAGCTCGAATTCTTTAGGCGTTAACTCCAGTTTTTCCTCGCCTAAAAAGGCCTCATATTTATCAGGAATTACGATTAAATCCTTTACTACGAATATCCTCTTACCAACTGCTTTCTCAGCCTCCAGAATCTTCAAAGCCCGCAGCCGGGCTTTGACCCGGGCTACCATTTCGCGTGGGCTGAATGGTTTTTTAATATAATCATCAGCACCCATTTCCAGACCTAGTACGGTATCAAATTCTTCCCCCTTGGCAGTTAGCATAATAATAGGAATAGTATTGTAATTAGGGTCCTGTTTTAAAGTCCGGCAAACCTCCAAACCATCAATACCGGGCAGCATGATATCCAGCAGAATCAGGTGAGGGTTTTCTTCTTTAACCATTTCCAAAGCATGCATACCATCAAAGGCAACTATAACCCGGTAGCCTTCTTTCTCCAGGTTAAATTTGACCAGTTCCACAATATAAGTTTCATCATCAACTACAAGTATTTTAGGGCTATACATGCTATCACCTCAATAATTCAAACCGATAACTGCAGCCATGCGGCCAGTTTTCCCCTGCTCCCTACGATATGAAAAGAAACTTTCCGGATTACAGGACGTGCATAGCCCGCAATCAATGATATTCTCCGGTCTGACCCCATTATCTTGCAACATTAGCCGGTTGGTAAGCGGCAAATCCCAGGTACACTCATCCGATTCATATTTAAGTATTCCATTTAGCCCGGGAAACTCCTCTTTCACCTGCTTGACCAGGTCCTGTCCAATTTGAAAACAGCAACCGCCAATACCAGGGCCAATGAAAACTTCAGTGTTCTCAGGAGAACAACCGAATTCTCTTTCCATAACCCTTAAGGTCTGAACCGTAATCTGCCCCATGGTTCCTTTCCAGCCGCTGTGGGCAATGGCTACCACCCTTTGACCAGGATCAAAAAGGTATATTGGAACGCAGTCAGCATAAAAAGTACTGAGCAATATACCCGGGGTTCTACAAACCATAGCATCATAGCCGGCTAGAG
>CAZUFR010000260.1:0-2264 GCA_964619655.1 uncultured Syntrophomonas sp.
ACATCAGATAAAAACTCCTGTATCCAGTACTCCCCACCGATATCCCTGGAGGCTTCCAGGACCCCATCGCTGACCATGATTAACATATCGCGCGGGTACAGGGCTCTTTTTTCACTTACTACGTCCAGGTTATCCAAAATGCCTATAGGTACTGAATTTGAAGTAACCACCCCTATCTTTTTCCCCCGCTTTATAAAAGAAGGGGCACTGCCTACTTTAATTACATCAAGTTCTCCGGTATAAAGGTCAATCATCAGCATATCCAGGGTGGCAAAGCTTTCCGAGGTGGAGCGTAGAAGTAGTACGGAATTAATAGTTTTTAAGGCGGTTTCCTGGTCAAAGCCGGTACTAAGCAGGTTTTCCAACAGGCGTACGGCCGCCTGGCTTTCACTACAGGCTTTTTCCCCTACTCCCATACCATCACTGAGAGCCACCAGTTCTTTGCCTTCCTTAAGAGTAGCAATGGTAAAGCTATCACCACATACCTGCTCCTTGCCTACCTGGGCCGCCCCACTGCTAACCCGGTAGTTAAATGCACGGGTCAGGGTAAATTCACACTGCCCCCGACCGGTAATGCGGGGGCATTTCTTCTCACAGATTTCCATTTTCTCACCCATTATACCGGAAATTACAGGTACCACCTGGTGTTCGCAAGCATGGCCATCCCCACAGGCCGGCATAATAGTATTAATATACAGTTGTTGCCCACCACTGCGTACAGGACTTAAATCTTTAATATCCAGTCCCCTTTTCTTAAGGTCCCTTAATAAGCTATCGCGTAGTTCAAGGTCCAACTCGGTACTAACATCAACTTTTTGAGCCAGGTTTTTCATAACTTGACTGATTCCTTGTAGTTGTCGTGATACCAGGCTGCGGGATTCCTGCAGCCGTCCCAGCCAGTATTCGTTAATACGCAGGTTATCAAAAAGATGATTGATGGTCCCCAACATTTCCCGACCATAGATGCAGCGTCGGCGGAAACTGACCGGGCATTGCTCATAGTTAACTTCCCCACAGCTTTCAGCAATACTGAATATATCAAGGATCTCCTGGGAGGTAGTATAGCAATTCCGGCCCCAGCAATCTTCATGGCGGGAACAACTGCTACAAAAATTAGCGGAAATTTCATCATACAGGTAAGCCAGATAGGCGGAATCCTCCGATTGGTTTCGGGTACCGGTTTCCTCCATAAAGGTACTGCTTAATTCGTCAAAAACACCGGCCAAATGTTCTATGCGATTACGGGCTGTATCTTTGATGCGAAAATTCATAAGGTTAAGGTCTTTTTCTTTAAGGTTGCTGATTGGGCCCAGGGATTGTACGGGTAATTTTTCTTTTAGGGAAGAGGGCAGGAGTAAAAATATTAGACAGGCTATCCCGGTTTCCCACATGCCCAAAATAGTAGTCTGGGTTTCAGATATAAACATGGATAGAGCCAGAGTCCCCAGCATATATCCAATAATAACCCCCAGGCGGCCAAAATTCCGGAACAGTCCGGCTAATAGCCCGGATATAGCATATATCCCCAGGCTTTGAGCAAATATGCTAGATGATATAGAGGGTATGATACCTGCCATTACACCTACCATGGTACCTCCCCCACTTCCCCAGAGAAAGGCAGCTATCAAAATACCCAGCCGGCACAGAATGGCAGCAACACTAAGTCCCCCTAAATGGACATCATTTAAGCCCATTATTACCCCAACCCCTAATATCATAAAGGCAGCAATATCCTCAAAGGAAAATGTGGCCAGGGGCTTGCGCTGGTTCAGGGAATCAGCCGCCACCAGGAAAACAAAGGTTAAAACCCCGGATATAAGGGCTTCAAAGATAATAATCATTTCCTGGTAAAAGGATATGCCAGTAATAAACATAATGAGGGTTTTGCTTAAAAATATCACCGCAATACTTAAAAGGGGTAAGCCCCACCAAGTTTTATCTGCGGGTATTTTTATATAATTGATAACCCCCAGCAGAACCAGAAGAGTAATTATGCCTGACCCCAGACTTATCCCTTGTAAGACTGTAAGCAGGCCTATCCCGGCACATACTGCCAGTAGAACTGAACGAGTCCGATCCCGATAGCCAAAAGCGGCCAAACAGGCATAAGCAAATGGTAACAGCTCGCCCAGTATAAATGCACGGGACATGAATAAGATTAGTACCGCCGGTAAAAGCCGGTCCAAAGTTAACAGGGAATTAAAGTAGTTTGCCAATCCGGCCAGAATGCTTTGCAGATCCAGGTTTATTTTATTATTTAGATT
>CAZUFR010000261.1:0-2260 GCA_964619655.1 uncultured Syntrophomonas sp.
GAAGAGAGTATGTTTATGGTTACCACTGCCCGCAGGAGTAATATAGAAATGAATTATTCTTGCCCAGAATGCGGGGTGCAACTGAGAAAGCAGGAACTGGAGAAGTGCTCTAACTGTGGTGGCGATTACTGCAGTCAGTGTTTGCAGGAGCATGATTGTGAAGCCGAGTAAGTCAGGGGAAATCTCCTCTGGCTTCCTGACTTACCAAGCGAGTCAAAGGAACCGTCCCCTTGACTCATGACAGGAGGCCGTAAGTATGACTGCTATACCTGGAATAATTTATCCTCCTACCCTGGACTTTGAGTACCTGGTACAACGTCCTCAGCAATTACTTAAAAGTTTGTCCCAGCTGGGGGTAACCGTATATTTTCTCAATCGTCCGGCCTATCATCAGGGCTTATACCAGGGTATTGAAAAATATAACCAGCACTTTTTCCTGTTTCACCATACTGAGCTCTCTTATCCGGTTACTATCAGACCAGTAGTATATTATAGCAATCCATCTCAGGTGGACATAATCCGCGGCTATAACCCTTGCCTGGTAGTATTTGATAGCCTGGATGAACCTGTGGGTGAGTTCTCTTCCTGGCAACCATATTACCACCAGGCGGTGGCTTCAGCCGACCTGGTGCTGGCAACCTCAGAAAAGCTTTATGCCCGGGCTCATACAATTAATCCCCACACCTGCTTAATTCCCAATGGGTGCGATTTTAATTACTTTAAAAGGGCTAGGAGCAATCAATTAGCTCCACCTGATTTACCCGAGCTGGGGAGAGCAGTCATCGGTTATATGGGAGCAGTCGCCAGTTGGTGTGATTTAGAGCTGCTGGATAAACTAGCCCAGGTTTTTTCTGACTGTAGTTTGATGATAATTGGACCTTTATATAATGTGCGCAATATACCTTTACGTCCAAATATCCACTGGCTTGGATATAAGGCTTACGAGGAGCTAATTTATTATGCCAGTTATTTCGATGTAGGTATCATTCCTTTTAGACAGAGTGATATGACCGCAGCGGTTAACCCTATCAAGATGTGGGAGTATATGGCTATGGGTATTCCGGTAGCAACTACTGCCCTGCCGGAGACCCAAAAATATAAAGGAGAAATATATTATTCTCTTAGGCACCAGGATTTTATCAATAATGTCCGGCGGGCTCTAAAACAGGAAAACTGGGAGAAATGTGAGCATAGAATGAACCTGGCTAGGGAAAACTCCTGGATGGCCAGGGCTGAAGTAATACTTAAGGCTATACAGGAGCGCCTACGGGCAAAAGGTATTAAGGACCAGGAAACTCTGCCGATTCCCGCCAGCGCAACCCCCTATCGCCGTAAAAACTGGTTTTACCAGGGAGAGCATATTCGTTTCCAGAGTCCGGCTAAAAAGTATGTAGTGCTGCAACAGAAGGAGAACCTGAGAGAAATCATTAGTGCCACCCCGGTGCTGTCTGTTAACAGTAGTAGTTGTAGCCGACCAATCTGCCTCCATCATAGGAACAGGGAGCAGGCAGCTTATGCCATCGATAAAATTAAGCAAACCCCGACCGCTCTGGATATTGGGGAAAACCAGGTAGCAATATCTATTCAGACCGCGAACAGTTTTCATTATAAAAATAGACAGAAACCATATTTACCAGGTGAATACCCGTGCTAAAAGTAATGATAGGGTGCCCGGTGCGTGACCGGGCCTGGGTTCTACCACGATATCTGGACTGTCTGGAAAAACTACATACAAATACATTCCAGCCCCAATATTGTTTTATTATCAATGATTGCAGCGACCATAGCCCCCGGATAATAGCTGAATTTGCCTGCAGGCAACCAGGAATAGTGAGGTTAATTGAAAAGAATTATGATTCCCCCGGCAGTCACCGCCGGGGGCAATATAATTTTTCGCGCTTAGCCGAACTACGGAACCTTCTGCTTACAGCCTTTCTAGATTCAGATTGTGATTATCTGTTTTCCCTGGATAGCGACATCCTGGTATCTGCCGGTACGCTCACCCAATTACTGGCGGATAATTGTGACATAGTATCAGCCCTGGTATGCAATGGCCATGAAATTGGAGATCCCAGCATTTATAACATTTTAGAGCAGGGTAGTGATGGTAGCTATAGGCATATTCGCAATTTTCCCCGGGACCGAGTATTTCCGGTAGATTGTACCGGGGCGGCTTACCTGATTAAAAGAGCAGTAACAGAAGCCGGGGTCCGCTACTCCAGCCAGCGCGGGGGAGAGGATATTGCTTTTTGTGAGGCTG
>CAZUFR010000262.1:0-2256 GCA_964619655.1 uncultured Syntrophomonas sp.
GCAAAGCGTTCCATTTCTAGCTCAGCACCTGAAACCAGCCCCATTTCCATCAAACGTTGCCTGATTCGGATATCTTTCCCTATAATTTTTACTATGCGAGCTTTTTGCCCGGGGAGCAGTTCTGCCAGAGTTAACTGTGTTTTTTTGGCTTTTTGGGTGGAAGGATTACTCCTACCAGATTTATCTTTAACCATTTTTCAATTTGGGCAAAGGTTTCCTCGCTAATATTATGCTCCATTATACAAGCATCGTGGTCGGCTGTTGCCGGACTAACCTGTAATGCTTCTTCCAGATAACACCTGATTACCCGGTGCCGATGCCAGACTTCGCTGGCCCGTTTTTCTCCTTTTGGAGTTAATAGTACAGGACCATAACGATCCTGATAAACCATACCTTCACGGCGCAGGGTAGTAATAGCCTGAGTTACACTGGGCTTGGCTATATCCATCCGCTGAGCTATATCACTTATTCGAGCGGTACCATTTTCCTGAGAAAGCTGGTAAATGACCTCCAAATAATCTTCTAGTGCTGGGGTTAAAGGTTGAGTCACTTGATAACACTTCCCTGATATACTTTTATTCCGTTTAACATAACTCTTTCTATACCTGGATTATTACCTCAACTCAATAAGCGCATTGTACGTAGTATAGCATATGAAAAATCGGGCATAGGAAGATTACCTGAGGGATCATAGGAACCCTGGATACTTATTCTAAATAATCGACATGTCGGCAGATTTCCTCCACAACGGCATCCTTCTTAAGATTGAAGGTCTTTATATTATCCTCAAAAAGATTATTCCCTTTGGTATCGATGGAAACAATCAGGGGGCCAAATTCCTTCACCCGCATTACCCACATGGCTTCCGGCATACCCAAGTCTAACCATTCCACCCGTTCAACCTCTTCTACACAATTGGCCGCCAGCACCGCACAACCTCCGGGAAACACCGCATGAATGGCCTTATATTCCCGACAGCCGGCAGCAGTGTTCTGCCCCATACCCCCTTTGCCGACAATCAGCTTCAACCCGGTTTGACGGATAAACTCTTTTTCGTATTTTTCCATACGCATGCTGGTAGTTGGCCCAATAGATATTACCCGGTACTTCCCCGGCTGTCCTTCTATTTCTTGCATAATCGGTCCGGCATGGAAAATAGCCTTACCGGTAAGATCGACCGGAAGTTCCTTCTGCTGTTTTATTAATCGCTGATGCACATCATCCCGGCTGGTTATCAAATAACCAGTCAAATAAATAATATCGCCTATAGCCAGCTTCTCCAGGTCTTCATTCCGAATTGGGGTGGTTAATATTTTGGTCTTCATAGAACTGCTCCTTTATGGGAAAGAATTTCATACTCCATATCCGCATTGAATTTAATCACTGCTCTTCGGTGTGCCCAGCAACCGGTGGACAGGCCCACTGCAATGGTGGCCGGATGACGAGCGGCCTCCTCAATATGCACCCCCATAACGGAGGTTTCTCCAGTAAGACCACCCGGTCCAATTTTAATTGCATTTAGTCCCGCTTCAATTCTGGCTTCAAGTTCGGCCCCGCGAGGATTACTATTTCGAGAACCTATAGGACGCAATAAGGCTTTTTTAGATAATTTGGCTGCGACTTCGACGGAGCCAGCGATACCAATACCAACTAGGAGAGGGGGACAGGCATTAATGCCATAAGAAGTAATCTGATCAAATACCATTTTCACTACACCTTCGTATCCTTCCAAAGGCATCAACACTTTGGCAGTTCCGGGAAGGCTGCAGCCGCCCCCGGCCATATATACATAAATTATCACTTCATCGCTGTCAGGTACAATCTCCCAGTCAATCCAGGGAATTCTTTTACCCACATTGTTGCCGGTGTTTTTCTCATCAAAAACCTCAACTGCGTTATGGCGCAGCGGACCCAGGACAGTAGCTTTTTTGACTGCTTCAATCAAACAATCCTCTATCTGGTCAATTAGTGGAAACCTGGTTCCGAGCTGAACAAAATACTGAATCACGCCGGTATCCTGGCATAGTGGGCGATCCAATTTATGTGCCAATTTTAAATCCTCAAACATGGCATCGTAAACTATTGTAGCCAAGGCGGTATCTTCTTTTCCTCGAAGTTCATCTAATTTCGCGCAAACATCATCAGGAAGATATTTGCCTGTATATATCGTATACTTGGCCATAATATCGATGAATTTTTCACGCTGTTCTGTCGTATTCATTGATTCCTCCCCAATCGATATATTACATTTTCCAA
>CAZUFR010000263.1:0-2247 GCA_964619655.1 uncultured Syntrophomonas sp.
AACTACTGCCCTACGCAAAATAATTACCTCCTGGATACACATTTTCGTTTAGTTTACCCAGCAAAGGTAATTTACATGACCATAATTTAATTAGAAAATAGAATTTTTATTGATACAGATAACACTGATTTTTATTAATCATTTTGTTGGATTAGCATCTGTTCAGCATAGCGCAGGGCAGTGGGGGTTATGGCACATCCGCCTGCTGCGGTTTCCCGCAAATCAGCCGCCATGATTCTTCCTATGCGATACATGGCTTCCACTACTTCGTCAAACGGTAAAAAACTCTTTATTCCAGCCAGGGCCATATCTGCACTAGTGAGGGCGATAGCGGCAGTAGTTCCATTTCTTTTGGAACAGGGCACTTCCACCAAACCGGCGACCGGGTCACATACCAGCCCCAGCAGCCCTTTTAAGGCTATAGCCCCAGCGTCCAGACTCATCTGGGGACTACCTCCGGCCAGGAAAACTGCTGCTGCTGCAGCCATAGAAGAAGCCGCACCGCATTCAGCCTGGCAACCTCCTTCAGCTCCGGAAAGGGTGGCATTGGTAGCAATAATCTTCCCTACTGCTGCTGCCACAAAAAGCGATTTTACCAACTCTTCCTGAGAATAACCTTTTTCCTCGCCCATGGCTACCAGGATACCGGGTAATATACCACTGGCACCGGCAGTTGGTGCAGCCACAATCTTACCCATGGCAGCATTACATTCGCTCACTGCCAAAGCATATGCAACAGCTTTTAATATGGTTTTTCCGCAGAGGTTATCCTTTTCCATATAAAATTGAACCCTGCTGGCGTTACCACCTACCAGTCCCCCAACTGATTTTAAATCGGGATCCAGTCCCTTGCTTATAGAGTCCTGCATCACCTGCAGGTTATCCTGCATCAAATCCCAGATTTGCTCCCGGCTTCGCCCACTTTCCTCTATTTCACAGCGAAGCATAAGTTCATAAATATCCATCTCATAACGCTGGCAGAGATTAAGGAGCTCAGTTCCCTTTCTAAACTGATACATGCACGCCCTCCTTTATTTAGCCTGTATAATACCAGCATTTATAAACATAACTTCTTTTATTACCTGCAAGGCTCTAATTTCATCCAACAGCTCGGGTGCTACCTCATGATCACACTCAATAACCATTGAAGCATCACTACCGCGGGATGAACGAAAAACTTTTAGGAAAGCAATATTGATATTATAATGGGATAATATCTCGCTAACCTGGGCTACGGCTCCCGGCTGATCTCGATGTAAGGTAATAATAGTTGGGTAATCGCCGCTAAACTCAATCTCCATACCGTTAATGGAGGAGATTATTACTTTCCCCCCGCCAACGGAAGAACCCAGCATTTCCCATATACGGCCATCTGCTGTCTGCATCACAATTTTGACACTATTAGGATGTACCTCCCCCAGGTCAGCTGTATGAAAGTTATATTGCAGACCAGCCTTCGTTGCCTGGTGAAAAGAATCTGCTATACGTTCATCGGCAGGGTCCATGCCCATTATGCCGCCCAGTAGTGCTTTACCGGTACCATGCCCCTTCCAGGTCTTGGCAAACGAACCATGTAGTTAGAAATCAACCCGAACCGGCTCTTCACCGCATATACGCCGGGCAATATTTCCCAGCCTGGCGGCTCCTGCGGTATGGGAACTAGAAGGCCCCACCATTACCGGCCCAATTATTTGAAAAACACTAATCACAGCTCTAATCACCTCAAAACTACCGTAGTCTGTACCTAGAAACCAAAGAACAGAACTAGTTGGGTTGAGTGCCGGGTCACCCCTCACCCCTTACTATAGACAATGACACAACCATGCATGAAAATGTAGTTGGGGTTGCGTTAAGTGTAATAAAGAGAAATGCGTAAGCATTTCCACAATAATTCAAAATTCATAATTCTTAATTCTTAATTAACCCCGTATTTTGGGTTATCCCTTAACTTTGCTATATCTGTACTGTCTGCTACCAGCACCCTATTTTCTTATTAACCTTTTATGTATCTACTTTTTCATAAGCAGGGCCAGAATATACCCGGCTGCTGCCACCAGAATTATAGTGGCTCCGGAGGGAAGGTCAAAAAGATAGGATAAACAAAGACCAGCAGTAGTAAATATAATCCCCAGTACCACAGAAATCCCCATCATACCTTTTAGCCCCTGGCTGTATTCTCCTGCTATCGCGGCAGGAATAGTCAAAAGTGCAATGACCAGTATGATGCCAACGGCTCGAATCATAACT
>CAZUFR010000264.1:0-2233 GCA_964619655.1 uncultured Syntrophomonas sp.
AGTGGTTTAGCCGAGGTATTAAAATACGGCATTATCTATGATGCATCTTTTTTCAGATATTTAGAAGAAAACGTTAGCAAAATTATAGCCCGGGATCCGGAGTGCCTCAGCGCTATCATTTACCATTCCTGCCGCATAAAAAGTGAAATTGTAGCCCAAGATGAGCGGGAAGAAGGATTGCGGGCAGTACTTAACCTGGGTCATACCTTCGGTCATGCTATTGAAAAACTTACTTCCTATAATACTTATAGTCACGGTGAGGCAGTAGCTATAGGGACTATGGCTGCAGTTAACCTGGCGCAGGAAGAAGGCTTTTTACAGGACAGGGAAGCCCGCAGGATTAAGGAACTTTACCGACAGTTGGGCATTCTTACGGTTTTTCCAGCTCTACCAGTAGAAGAAGTCTATACTGCCATGCTCAATGATAAAAAGGTTATTGAAGGCAGGTTAAGAATAGTTCTTCCTCGGGGGATAGGGAATTTTACTATCGTTGCCGATTATAGTAAGGAAAAAATTAATAAGGCTATAACAAAAGCCCAGGCGTGTTGAGGGGATACCTTAAAGAGTATACGCAGTCCTTTTTACATATTAGGTGGCACCAGAACCGTTCCCACTTCGTCCCTCACTTACTCCCAGCGCACCTGAAACGGGAGGGGTAGTAGTGAATTACTATTTGTTATTCATGGTTACTATTTATTGTCTTATGGTGGTTCCCATTGGCCCTGATTACTTTTATTTGCCCAGAGCAGTGGCATTAGCCCTGGTAGCAATAGCAGCAGGGTATTCTTATTTTAAAAGAACAGAGTTAGCAAATATTAAAACTTGTCCTAGCCTATTAGTATTTCTGCTGTTAGTTCTCATTTCTACTATTGTTGGTTTAGATCCCATCAACTCATGGTTTGGAAATCCCAGATGTACCGGTCTGAGCACTTATCTTTTTTGTATAGTATTATTTTTTGTGGCTGTAGAAAGCAGGGAACAAACTACTATACTTAAATACGCCCTCTTTATCGGTACGATTGTTTCGGCTCTGGCAATTCTGCAGTGGTTCGGCCTTAACCTGGTGCCGCACGAAGTATATCGCGAATCCATGATTTCTTACTCAACCATGGCTAATCAAAACTTTTTGGCATCATATACCGTGTTTTTACTACCGGTGGCTATGCTTTGGTGGTTACAGCAGAGAAAAAGCATTTGGCTTGTAGCGGCTGCGATTCTTTTTGCAGCGTTATTGGCAACCACAACGAGAGGGGCGTGGATTGCCTTTGCTTTTGCGGGGTTATATATATTTGTACAAATATTAAATCGTAAATATACCTGGAAGGCTTTTTCGGTTATGCTGGTAACTCTTGCTGTAGTGTTCCTTCTATTGGCTCCTACCCGAGGGGGCTTGATAGTAAGTAGGGTACTCAGTATTCCCGGTCAAATAGATGCCGGAGTCAAATTAGATGGAGATGCAGGTGCTGGTCGAATTTATATTTGGAAAGAGAGCCTGAAATTATTCCCACGATATTGGGCATTTGGCATGGGACCGGAAAACCTCAAATTTGCAAATATTCAGCCAGTTAGGGGTCAGAGTGTTATTGCCGACAAAGCCCATAATGTTTTTATCGAGATTGTAGTTACCATGGGTATTTTTGCATTAATTGCATTTATTATTTTTATATTCAGAGTAATAAAAATACCAGAAAACGATGACGAAGAGGTCCTGTTTCTTATGATAACTACCTATCTGGTACAGGGGTTTTTTAATATTGATGTTATTATGGTAATGCCCTTGTTCTGGATTATAATGGGATTTAGCTTTGGAAATAAATTGGAAAAACTGCCGATAGATTTTAAAGGTGCTGAGGTTAGCGGTTAAGGTCGTGCCAGTGTTCCCGGGCCTCATTTAATTCTAACAGGGCCAGAGTTTTATCCCGGCTACTAATACAGCTTTTCAGTCGGGCTAAATTAACATCTATAGCATTAATCTCATCTTTCTCCACACTAAATTGAATCCGGGGGACTATTTTCTTCCAGGCCCGGTATGACTTTTCATAGTTTACACTGGCATTTTGCCATTCATCTACGGAGATATTATACTCCAGCTGGTTCATGTACAGCATAAAATCATCCCCGCTACCCAGCGGTTTTTTAAACAGGTCGCCGCCGTTCATAATGAATATAAACAGTGCAAATAGCAGTACTACAAAAGCATAATACTTAAGGCTTTTCATCTTCAGTCTCCTTA
>CAZUFR010000265.1:0-2228 GCA_964619655.1 uncultured Syntrophomonas sp.
TGTTATTTATGAGACTTGTAAGACTTATCTTATTCAGCAGGGTAAGTTTCTTATTGTACTTTTCGCCTTTATTGGTTTCTGTATAGCCTTTTACTTTGGTTTTCTACAGCAGATGGCCATTGGCGGAGTATTATTCATCTTGATGTGGACCGTAATAGGTATTCTCGGTTCATACAGTGTTGCCTGGTATGGTATCCGTATGAATACCCTGGCTAACAGCAGAACAGCATTTTCCTCCCTGGAGAGGAAGCCCCTTAAGGTTTTAAATATTGCTCTTGATGCAGGCATGAGCATTGGTGTGCTTTTAGTCTCAGTTGAGCTCATCATGATGTTGATTATTTTGCTATATGTTCCGCGGGAACTGGCAGGAGCCAGTTTTATCGGATTTGCTATAGGTGAATCCCTGGGCGCCAGTGCATTGCGTATTGCCGGCGGGATATTCACCAAAATTGCCGATATCGGTGCCGACCTGATGAAAATTGTCTTTGGCATTGATGAAGACGACCCGCGTAATCCCGGAGTTATTGCTGACTGTACCGGGGATAATGCAGGTGACAGCGTAGGCCCGACAGCCGATGGATTTGAAACTTATGGAGTAACCGGGGTTGCGTTGGTTACGTTCATAGTTCTGGCAGTAGCACCAGCATTGCAAACCACCTTGCTTACCTGGATATTTGTAATGCGCGTACTGCTGGTCATCACCTCAGTACTTTCCTTCTATATCAACAGAGCAGTCAGTCAGGCCAGATTTGGCGACAGCGATGACATCGATTTTGAAAAGCCCCTGGGTAGCCTGGTGTGGATTACTTCTATCCTATCTATTATTAGTACCTTTGGGGTCAGTTACTTCATATTAGGACCGGGTGCAGGAGCAACTACTCAGCTAACTGGTCTTTGGGTTGTACTGGCGATCATTATCAGCTTTGGTACCCTGGGTGCAGCTCTGGTTCCGGAATTTACGAAAATATTTACCAGCCCTAAATCATCCCACGTCGAGGAAGTTGTTAAAGCCTCCCGTGAAGGTGGCCCTTCACTTAATATCCTATCGGGTCTGGTGGCAGGTAATTTCAGCGCCTTCTGGATTGGCATGGTATTTGTCGCCCTTATGTTTGCTGCCTACTTTACCAGCGGATACGGATTATCTAATATTATGGTGTATCCTTCCATATTCGCTTTTGGCCTGGTAGCTTTCGGATTGATGGGTATGGGTCCGGTTACCATTGCGGTTGACAGTTATGGCCCGGTTACCGATAATGCTCAATCCATCTATGAGCTCTCTTTGATTGAAGAAGTTCCGAATATCGAAAAAGAAATCCAAAAGGACTTTGGCTTTAAACCAGATTTCGAGAAGGGAAAATACTATCTGGAAGCCAATGACGGTGCAGGTAATACCTTTAAGGCAACCGCCAAACCGGTATTAATCGGTACCGCAGTTGTTGGTGCTACCACCATGATATTCTCCATAATTCTGGTAATTCAAAACGTCCTGGGGGTGCAACCCGAAACTATCCTGAACATACTTAACCCTTATACTATTTTAGGATTTATGTGTGGTGGTGCTATAGTCTACTGGTTTACCGGTGCTTCAACTCAGGCAGTTACGACAGGTGCCTACCGGGCAGTTCAATATATTAAAAATCATATTGACCTGGGAGAAAATGCGGAGCGAAAAGCTAACATTGAACAATCTAAAGAAGTGGTTAAAATTTGTACTCAATATGCTCAGGCTGGCATGCTCAATATCTTTATCGGGATATTTTCCTTTGCCCTGGCATTTGCTTGTCTCTCAGCTCCGAAGGTCGGTAACGCTCCAGTAGCCTTTTTCATCGCCTATCTAATCTCGATAGCCGTATTCGGTCTGTTCCAGGCGGTGTTTATGGCTAATGCCGGTGGATGCTGGGATAATGCTAAAAAAGTCGTAGAAGTGGATCTGCAGGAAAAAGGTACTCCCTTACATGATGCTTCCGTGGTAGGCGACACCGTAGGTGACCCTTTTAAGGACACCTCTTCGGTAGCCCTGAACCCGATCATCAAGTTCACTACCCTGTTTGGCCTCTTGGCCATGGAAATCGCCATCTCCCCGTCTTTCCGGGAGGCAGCCCCCACCGTGGGCGTTATCTTCCTGGTAATTGCACTATTCTTCGTATGGCGTTCCTTCTACGGTATGAGAATCCCAACCGAGAAATAATAGTAGAATTAAAATAAGTCCGGGGACAGTCCCCGGACTT
>CAZUFR010000266.1:0-2225 GCA_964619655.1 uncultured Syntrophomonas sp.
CAATTATATTACCGGCAGCAGCCAGCTTCAGGGCTACATCCAGAGGGTTGACGGCAGATTCCACCAGATGGGAAAAATCATCTTCCAGTTTCAGCATTTCCTGGTTATAGTAAAGTTTTTCCTTATGATAAGGGTCAGGATTTTGCAGTGCTTCTTTTAAAGCCCGATGCACTTTATGGGCAATGTAGGGTGCACTTGCATTATGGTCCATTACTGCGATTTCAGCTATGATACTTTTGAGGAGAGTACGTTGTTCTTCTTCATTCTCCAGGTAAAGCCGGGCTACTCTAATACCCTGGTTAAGTAAACAGGGCAGACACTCCATGCTATATCTCATGTAGTTTATCTCCTATCTTAATATTTGCTGCTCAATCAAAACTAAACCCTGGCATAAGCTAATTGTCAAGCAACCCATTGTAAGGAAAGCCGTCATAAGCTGCCTGTAAAATGTTTAAAACATCCTGATATTCAAGCTTACGAAATGTTCCCAGAGGTCTTTGGGAAGTTGCTCTTTCAGCCATTCCCGTCAGCTGATCTTTTTCCACCCCAATTTCCTTAAGACTGCTTGCCAGATTCAGCGATTTAAAAAACTCGGCCGTTTTCTTAATACCCGCCCGGGCTGCAATAATATCATCGTTTTCTTCTATTTCCCATACATTGCGGGCATATTCGGCCAGCCGGGGAGCAGTTTGCTCATCCAGAACATATTGCATCCAACAGGGAGTAAGGACAGCCAGGCCCAGACCATGAGTTACATCATAAAGAGCGCTGATTTCATGCTCTATATCATGGGTGGCCCAATCAGTACGCTTACCGGCTCCCAGCAATCCATTTAGGGCCAGGCTTCCGGTCCACATCAAATTAGCGCGGGCCTCGTAATTATCCGGCTGGGTTATGGCAAGTGGTCCATAGTGGATACAGGTCTTCAACATGGCTTCCGCCAGGCGGTCTTGAATATAGGTTCCCAGGGTGGGGCTGAAATACTGTTCAAATACATGGCTCATAATATCGACTGTTCCTGCTGCTGTTTGTTCAGGGGGAACAGTAAAGGTGTATTCCGGGTCAAGAATAGAAAAACGGGGAATTAATACGGGACTGCCGGTTCCCAGTTTCTGTTTAGTATCATCATTGCTGATAACTGCGTTGGGGTTCATTTCCGAACCGGTAGCAGCCAGAGTCAGTACCGTGCCTATAGGCAGAGCATAGTTTATTTTAGCCTTGCGGGTAAAGAAGTCCCAGGCATCACCATCATAGCCGGCACCGGCGGCAATAATTTTGGCACAATCAATAGTGCTGCCCCCCCCAACTGCCAGTACCAGGTGTACCTCGTGTTTCTTACAGAGCTCTACCCCCTGGCGCACGCTGCTTATCCGGGGATTAGGCTGCACCCCGGAGAGTTCCACATGGGTGATGTTATTATCCTTAAAAATCTGCAGCACCCGGTCGTAAAGCCCGCTATGCTTGATACTGCCACCACCGTAGACCAGCAGCACTTTGTTTCCGTAAGGCAGTATTTCTTTACCCAGGTCTTCTATCTTCCCCCGTCCGAAGCGAATACGGGTAGGAAAATGAATATTGAAGTTTAACATTTTATACCTCCATCATCTGTTAAGGTTGCCGACAATACCATTAAAACCTCGATTAAAGCTAATTGTCAACCAGCCATGATAAACTGGTACAAGGGAGTTAATCTATTAATCCGTCATGCCCGGAGGACGCAACCATGTATGAAAATAGTTGTTGCCTCGTTAGGTTTTTTGACGCGGAATACGCGGAAAAAAATATTTATTAAAGAATCTGCGTACATCCTTATATAATCCGCGCGAGCCTAGCGAGTTCGATTCTATTTCTCATCTATTTCCTTACTAACTTCCTCAGAAAAGACCAGAAGAGAAAGGGGTTGCCCCCTCTCCCTTCTAGTCTTTTAGGTTATTTGTTGGATGGATTATCAAAGTTGTTTAATCCACGGACCCCGCCGCCTCTAGGGCTATTACTGCTATTGTTCCTGCGTCCCGCTCCCTTACCGGGTTTATTGCCATTATTTCCACGCCCTGCTCCACATTTTCCTTTGAGGCGACCTGTTCCAGGTCCCTGACCCATTGGACCAGTTCCATCTTTGTTAGGCATTAGCTTCACTCCTTCCTTTTTTAAACCACTGTCAACTGTTTTATAATATTTTTCCAAAGGGGAAAAAGCATTTTTCGTACTTCAGGATTCGTTGCCGG
>CAZUFR010000267.1:0-2207 GCA_964619655.1 uncultured Syntrophomonas sp.
CGGATAACTGTGGAAGATGTGCCTTTTCTGGCTACCGGTTACCTGGAAGAGGATGACGGCGGGATTAAACTGGTCTTTCACGATCTGCAGGAGATGCCCCTGGATCACGAAATCAAACTATATTTAAAAGGGGACGTCCCCTATATCAGCTTCAGGTGGGAAGCCGATACTCGCTTGAGCCGGGGGGTCTACTGGAAACTCAGTGAATTCTTTGATTTCCGGGGTGAAGAGATATATATTGTATTACCACAATCGGTCAGTAATCACTAAGACATTGCCATATCATTAAGGGGGCACAGAAATGGCATTAAGGATTATAACTGATACATCCTGTGATTTGCCGGATAAGGAACTGGAAAAGTATAATATTGAGATGATACCGTTAAAAGTTACTTTTGCCAACGGGGAGACCTTCCTGGATCGCTTCGAGCTGGCTCCAGCTAATTTTGTTAAAAAGATGAAACTATCACGTATATTGCCCAAGACTGCAGCCCCGGACCCCCATACCTTTATGGAGTATTTTGAAAAAGGGTTAAAAGAGGCAGGAGAAGTGCTGTTTGTCAGTCTATCATCCGGTCTCAGCAGTACTTATCAGACGGCGCAACTGGCCTGTAATATGCTGGGTAGTGAAAAGGTAAAAATTTTTGATACCCTTACTGCTTCTCTAGGAACTGGTATAGTAGCCATAAAAGCTGCAAATATGGCAGCCCAGGGCTTATCGCTGGACGCAGTTATAGAACGGCTAACCCGGATTCGTTCCAGTCGGGAAGTTATTTTTACCCTGGATACGCTGGAAAATGTGGTCAAAGGCGGGCGCCTTAGCAGGATAGAGGGTTTGGCCGGAACATTGCTACATATTAAACCCATATTGAGGGGAAATGACCGGGGCGTTCCTGAAGTCATCGAAAAGGTCAAGGGAAGAAAAAAGGCTATGCACCGCCTGGTAAGTTTACTGGGTGAGGTAACGGGCGGTTCATTAAAGGACAAGTTAATCGGCATAAGCCATGTTAACTGTGAAGAAGATGCTATTCACCTTGGTAACCAAATAAAAAAAGATTATAACCTGACTAACCAAATTATAATATCTGAAATGAGTGCCACTATTGGTACCTATGCCGGGGAAGGTGGGCTCATGATAAATATTTAGGGGCAAAAAAAAGGGGCTTTATAAGCCGATCAAGCCCCAAAACATTGGTTTACCCGTATATATATCTAATCCCCCCATGTCATTTGTATATGCAAATTATGTGCCTAAAAAGTTTGTTTGCGTACTATCCCCGTTACCACGGGGATTCCGTTCAAACACCTGTAAGAATATTCCGTAAATTTGTATACGAAAGAGGACAATATTTACGGCGTAGTTTGAGACATTGTCGCAATTTAGAGACGGATTACAGTCTACTCAGATGGGGAGGCCGAAAGTTGGATTCATCCAAAGTAAGGGCATGGTCAATAGAAGCCAGCATTTCAGCCTTATCTTGAGGTAATCTTCCCTGTACATTCCAGTAATTGGCGACATGATCGCTTAAGACTACGCTATTGTCACATTCCAGATTCTCCACCAAGGTACGTAGTTCCTGTAAGGCTTGGTGAGCATTTAGTAGAGTAAAGTTGCCGTTACGGTAATCCTCATATAAGGGAGAACCCGGATAGGGCACCAGTGTTCTTATGCGGATGAAGTCAGGGCTAAAAGCGCTTAAGGTCCGGGCGCTATTTAAAGCATGCTCGTAACTTCGTTCCAACCCGCTAATGCCGGTAAGATAGTACTCACTTACTTCTATACCTGCTTTTTTTAGCTTTAAGCCTGCTGATATTATCTGTTCTGAAGTAGTGCCTTTCTTAATTTTCTCCAGAGTAATATCATCGCCGCTTTCCATACCGGTGTGTATCCGGCTTAAACCTGCCTCTTTCAGCTGCTTAAGCTCTTCATCACTCTTACGGTCGACAAAGCGGGCAGAGCCATATACAGTTATACGCTGTAGATAAGGGAACAACTGACGGGCATAATTGAGTATTTCTATCAACCGTTCCGTTTTCATTACTATAGTATTCCCATCCGGAAAAAACAGGGAATTAATATGTTCCCCATAATAATCGCGGGCAGCAGCCAAATCTTCCTTTATTTCCTCTACTGTGCGCAGCCTAAATTTTGTACCTTTATACATGCTGCAAAAAGTACACCTATTATGGGGACAACCTATACTGGC
>CAZUFR010000268.1:0-2195 GCA_964619655.1 uncultured Syntrophomonas sp.
GCTTTTTCCAGAATATTAATCTCATCAAAAAAGAAAGACAACAGTTTCTCTTTTAGTTTAGGGCCTACTCCAGGCAAATCCTTTAGAGGTACCCGGTATTTGTAAGGAGGACGTCCCAGAGGATGATGTGCTTCCTGCACGTCCCGAATTTCAATAATCCGGTCATACACCCCCATTACCATTTTTTCATTGCCGCAATGACTACAGCTAAAAATGGGGGGCTCATCACGGGTTATAGTTGAGCAACCGGTACAATAGCTGCGATGATATTTACCCATTAAAGGGTCCATTCCGTAATTGGCCAGAACTCTTCTTCCCTCTTTATTTTCTAGACAGTATCTCAATTCTTGAAAATTCTTATCCGCCATACGTAAAAGGTTGTATTCCCGGCCTATGTTATCTGCCGAATGGGCGTCCGAATTGGACAAGAAAGTATAATTACGAGTTTCTTCTATCATGTCAGCCATTTCAGTATCAGCACTTAATCCCAGTTCCAGTGCTTTAATATGTCCGGTATCTCTTCCCAGTTTATCAGCCAGGCGCCTGGTCCATATGCCATACACCCCTTTATGCGGGGTGAAAGCATGGGCCGGACAAAATATGCCGTCCAACATAAAGCTCAGGTTAATAAGTTCAGCCACCGAAACATTGGCTTTTTGGGTGGAAAGAGCCATATTTCTCACCCGGCTGCGCATGTACTTCTGGTAAGCTTTTATGTTTTTTAAATGGGGCAGGTAAATAATCAGGTGTACCCCTTCCCGGCTTTCCACCTCGCAGGCAGGAATTAACAAGACCCCATTGCGAGCCATCATGCCACCCCGGGGGTGCTCTCGTAACTCACCAGTCTTAAGCATAGCCTCTATTTCGGCACTGACCAGTACACTACCGGCATCTACTATACCTATCATATCCAATCCTTTACGCGGTGCAGCCTCAAAAAGGACCGAATGTAAATCCATTTTACGGGACGCAGTTATTTTTACCGCCCTACCACCAGCACTGCCAATATGAACGTGCAGGTCTGCGTATACATTTCTCAATATTATCCCCTCACCAGATGATTAAAAGCATATTGTATTCCTATAATACTCTTGCCGTCAACAATTTGACCTGTAAAAATCATCCGGTAAGCCTCTTCCAGCGGTATAATCATGTTTTCCAGGAATTCGTCGGCATCAGGGTTCTTTTCCCCGGCAGTTAAATCCCGGGCCAGGTACAGATGCAGTTTTTCATCGCAAAAACCGGGGGCACTATAATATGATAAAATCTTTTCCCAACTGCCGGCTCGTAACCCGGTCTCCTCCTCCAGTTCCCTCTGGGCACAGACCAGTATCTCTTCATCTGGTTCCATGGTACCCGCCGGTATTTCCAGCAAAACAGCTTCCGTTGGTTTACGATATTGCCGTACCAGATAGATATTATTAGCATCATCTATCGCCACAATAGCTACTGCCCCGGCATGTTCCACTATTTCCCGAGTGCTCTCCCGGCCATCAGGTAATGATACGGTATCCACCCTGACCTTGATAATACGGCCACTGAAAATGTCCTGGCTTTTTATAGTCTTTTCTTCAAAATTCATAGCTTTTATCCTCCTGCATAATATTACCAATAACTGCATAGACTGCAAACGAGGTGATAGTAATGCAAATTATAGTATCAAAACAAGGTATAACTTTTATTGGTAAGGTCAAAGACCTGCCCCGGTTTCTGGCTGATTACCCGGGCGAAACCACCCTGGAGGAATTTATCCGCTACCATCTGAACTAAACCGAATAAATCCTGCTTAGTTTTTGTCCCCGGGCTAGTTTTTCCGCAGCCTGAGCAGCTGCACCCAGAGCTAAGAAAAATTCTTGTTCCTGCTCTATACCTCGGCCCATAGTACTATGTTTTAAGCCACTATTGTGCAAAATATCTAGAATCTCCGGGTTATCCTGTAAACATATATTATGTTTATCTATTAAGTTATGGGATTGCAGTTGATTTAAGACATAGTCCATTTTATCCCCGGGTAAATCAGGCAGTGGCACAACTGCCGGCACCAGGCAAACCCGTTCCAAAACGGTTAAACTATGGTGGCTGATACCTCGGTGCCGGTGCCTGGGGTCAGCAAAACTAATACGCGGTACCGCTATCGGTATCCCCCCCAGGCTATGCACAGCATTAAGTATCTGTCCCTGTTCTATCCCGGTAAA
>CAZUFR010000269.1:0-2184 GCA_964619655.1 uncultured Syntrophomonas sp.
ATAGTTATAACTGGATTATATTTACCAGTGTTAATGCCGTAGATATATTCTTTGCTGAGTTAAGAAAACAGGAGTTAGATATACGTTCATTATGTGGGGCTAATATATGTGCTATTGGGCCTGCTACCCGTAAAAGTCTGGAGGAACGGGGACTAAAAGTTGAGTTTATTCCTGAGGAGTACCGGGCCGAAGGAATACTGCAAGAGCTTGAGAACCGGGTGAAAAAGGGTGAATGGGTACTCCTGCCTCGTGCCCGAGGTGCCAGGGCAGTGTTACCTGATACCTTGCGTCAGTGGGGGGTACACGTTAATGAAGTTGCTCTTTACGAAGCGGTACCTGCCGGTAAAGTCAGTAAAGCCAGAATTAATGACATTCTAGAAGGCAGGGTAGATTATTTAACTTTTACCAGTTCATCAACCGTCAGCAACTTTGTTACAATGGTTGGTAGGGACAATGTTTTGCGGGTGAACAAGAAGGTGAAGGTAGCCTGTATAGGGCCGATTACTGCAGAAACGGCCTCATCCCACGGTTTTAGTGTGGATATAGTTGCCCGGGAATATACTATAAACGGCCTTTTGCAAGCACTAATTGATGATAGCAATAAGAATTAAGAATTAAGAATTAAGAATTAAGAATTATTGTGGAAATGCTCCGCATTTCTCTTTATTACACTTAACGCAACCCCATTTACTATTCCTAAGGTGGTTGCGTGTGTCTGGCAAACAATAATGGTTAAATAGGTTCGGGAGAGGGAGGCTTGCTTTATGATTGGATGTACAAAACTATTGTGCGGGACCGCAACCGTTTCTGAGGTTATAAAATATAGCGGTCAGGAGAATCTGCCACCACAGCTGCTCCAGTTTTCTGATAGCTACCGTCCCCTGGTAGTATGGAATGTTACTAACCGCTGTAACTTACGCTGCCAGCATTGTTATATTAATGCCGAGGATCAGGATTATAAAAACGAGTTAAGCACGGAAGAAGCCCGAGTTTTTATTAAGGATTTAGCCTCGATGAAGGTTCCAGTACTGCTCTTTTCCGGAGGCGAGCCCTTGATAAGAAAAGATATTATGGAGCTGGGCAAAATGGCTGCCGACCTGGGTTTACGACCGGTTATATCCAGCAATGGCACCCTTATTGACGATGAGTTGGCTAAAAAAATAAAAGATGCCGGTTTTCAATATGTAGGTATTAGTATTGATGGGGCTCCGGCTACTCATGACCAGTTTAGAAATCGTAAAGGAGCATTCGAAGCTGCGCTTAATGGCATAAGAGCATGCATGAACAATGGGATAAAGACGGGTATACGCTTTACCGTGAATCGATTGAACCAGGCTGACCTGCCAGAGGTATTTGACATTATTGAGAGGGAGTCCGTACCTCGTTTTTGCATGTACCACCTGGTATATGCAGGCCGGGGAGAGCAGATGGCTAAACTTGATACTGACCGTCAGGAGAAAAGAGCCATACTAGATTTGGTGAGCAGTAAAACCCTTGAACTACATCGCAAAGGAGTCGAGGTGGAAATTCTAACCACCGATAATCATGCTGATGGGATTTATCTTTACAATTATATCAAAGAAAACGAACCCCACCGGGCGGATGAAATCATTCAGCTTTTAGAAATGCATGGGGGCTGTTCAGCCGGAACTAAATTTGCCAATGTCGACCCTCAGGGTAATGTTCACCCCTGCCAGTTCTGGCAGGATTATACCGTAGGTAATGTCAGGGAAAAACCCTTTAGCCAGATTTGGACTTCAGATGATGAGTTAATGATTAAGCTGCGTGAAAAGGAAAAACATGTTAAAGGTAAATGTGGAAAATGCAGTTATAAGAGTTTATGTTCTGGATGCCGCATAAGAGCCCGAGCAGTTTACGGCGACCTCTGGGCGGAAGACCCGGCGTGTTACTTGAGTGAAGAGGAGATAGTATAAATTAATTATGAATTTTTAATTTTTAATTTTGAATTAACATAAGAAATGCTCACGCATTTCCTCATTTCCTCTTTATTACAATTACCGCTAACCTATATGCCATTTTTATAAATAGGTTCTATACCTTCGGATATGATTGCGAATCAGACATAGCTACACTGATTTTACTTATAAAAATAGCTATTATAATAAAAGGAAATACGAAGTATTTCAACAATAATTCAAAATTCAAAATTCATAATTAAAAATT
>CAZUFR010000270.1:0-2159 GCA_964619655.1 uncultured Syntrophomonas sp.
TTTAAATCGATGAAAGGTTTTACCCCTTTATCAAATGCTGTCTGCACATGGTTCAGGTTACGGGTCTTTTTCCCCAGCGCAGCTCCCTTTAACCGATTAAGCTCATCTTCAGGATATTCTTCGCTAACTAAATACCCTTTGGCCACTGCTTGGTTAAATAGTTGCTGTCCCTTTGAGGTACGGATAATTACAGTATTCCAGCCTTCTTGAGGTTCAAATGCTCCAACTGAGATATCTGCTAATTCCGCAGTCATATCCAGGCAGTAATTACAGCCAGCCTTACTAAATTTCTTGACTGTATCAATGTGCAATTTGTGTATTCCCTTATCAGTCGTCACCTCAAAACCATGCCGGGGAATAGCTAGTCGTAAAATCTCTTCCCCGGGGAACTCTTTTTGTAGATAATCCCTAAAAGCCCATCCTAAAGACCACATACAAAACAAGCCTATACTGATTACTTCCATTTTCGGTTTTTGCGGCGGACTATTGTAGTCAAGCTTACGCAGTGCCTGGATTTGGCAGGGGCGACCAACTACCGCCAATTTCTGCACATTATTACTCTGGGCTTCAATGATTTTACGCATGCCGGGTGAAGCTAGAAAACGAGAACCGGCTGCTATTTGAATATCATCAACTTCGGATGACAAAAATGGCTCCGGAGTAACATGGTCATCGGCGCCAGTTAGCAAAATAGTTTCTGCCAATTCATCTTCCAAAATGGTTTTTACCAGATAACTGACCGTACCTCCATCCTGCTGTCCGTTAATACCTTTTGCAGCTTTCACTTTATAAGCTTTTAAATGAGGCCCAATGGCGACATCTTGTGGTATATCCGGTAAATATTTTTCGCTTATCGCCTCCCAGTCTGTGAAAGTACGCGGACAAACCGAATAACAACGTCCATCAGGAACATTGCAATCAAATCGTAAAACTAGATGGTCTTCAATGTTAACTATGTATGGACACCAATCCAAACAGGCGCCACATAGAGCACATGTAGAGCTAGCTATTACTTCATTTTTTAACTCCATTCCTCCAGGCATTTAATCCCCTCCCTTACTATGACCAGCAAATACACTTGCGGTAATTTAAAAAGAAAAACACCACCCCCTTTGTTATATGTTCCGCTGTGTCGAACATCGTTCACAAATATAAATACATTTCGGCATATTGATTAAATATACCTTCTTTTTTGGAAAATAAGAAATATTATCCCATCCATTAAATATGGGTATGATAGAATTGACTTGTTTATAACCCTTCTTATGACAGGCTCCACATCAATTTACAATGAGATTTCTTTTGTGAGCCATATCGTGCATACGAGCACCGACTATATCAAAAAAATCTTTTAGCCAAGTATTATTTTTGATTACTTTTGCTCATTTGGTCCTTCGGAAGTATGGCTGGGTACCTCCCCTCCCCGGTAATTTGTAACCAGGCCTGCTGCCATTGATCCAAGGGTATCAGTTCCATTTACCTTCCTCATGGCCATCAAAATTCTTATAGCGTATTTGGCCACATTTGCCTCTGTTTTTAATATTCATGGGATCCAATTCAAAGTTGTCCGCCCAGATATGGCAAATGGGTTTATTTAACTTTTCGGCTTTATCTACAATTTGAGCTGTTATTGAACTGTCTTCTTGTGCATTGCCATCCCAGATAGTGAGTAGAACATCACTGTGCTCGGCAATATAGTAACCAGCCTTAAGATATGCCGACTTTCTGGTTGAGGAGGGCGACATTTCAATTATTTCAGTGGCTTTATGCGACAACCAGTATTCTAATTCTTTCCGTAATTCAGCCCCCTGGCTATCCAGCCTGTAATCATCCGCAGGGGTAAAGTCATTTAGATAATCGTTTTGGGGAAGCGGCAATATCGCAATCAACCGGGCGGCTTCCTGATTTAATAACTGCCTGGCCACCAGACGCTCAGCTCCTGCTGCTAATGTTGAATAAATAGTTAAGTAATGCTGGGCAAATCGTTGTTCAATATAGCAAATTGCCTCATTAATGGCCTGCTCTAATTTTTCAGTTTGTTGGGGGTCTAAATTGGTATGGCCGGTAATCCCGATGCTGAGCGTTCTCCGATCTCCCATACGAGTCAAAGCATTGAATTCTTTTACATTTACATGCATGCCAATAATATTATCCGGGGG
>CAZUFR010000271.1:0-2145 GCA_964619655.1 uncultured Syntrophomonas sp.
TCAGCCGCCGGTTTCTTTTTCGCCTTAATATTCTCTAACCGGTCCAAAACCTGGGGGATTACATCTACCACCCGCTCGGCCAGTTGATTACCACCTACGGAAATAAGCCGTACATCATTCATTCTTACTACCAGAAAACCTACCGGTTTTACTGAAACACCGGCACCACTACCTCCTCCAAAAGGCATCCCCTGGGATTTAGAGGAAGCAATGGTCTCATATTCTCCACCACCGGCGGCAAATCCGCAGGCTACCTGGGATATGGGTATAATCACCGTACCATCATTAGTCTCAACAGCATCTCCGACCACGGTGTTGACGTCTACCATTTCTTTAATTGCCTGCATAGCAGTTTTCATTAGTCCCTCAATGGGATGGCTCTGCTTTTCTTGCTGTGAATCCATTAAAATACCCCCTGACTATTAAAACGAGAAAGTAGAAAGTTATAAGGATAATATGTACTATTCGCATCTTTAATATACAATTCAGGTGGCTTACCACCTTCTCCCCACTATAGTCCGGTTCCACCTGCAAATTAATATCTTGCAAGCGACTTTTACTACTTAGAAAACCTACCAGCATACCTTTCACAGCCCATAAGCCACCGCTACCAATAGCCGTATACATAGCATCATTTAATCCAATACCGCTGCTCCAATCCAGACGTTCTATTACCAGGTATTGGGCACCGAAGTTAATCAAACGGTAATTAATACTAGTGTCAGGACTAGTTTTTTCTCCAGTAGCCTCCTTGTTTTTTTTGTCCTCCTGGCGCTTTTTCCAGGCATCGGTCAGGTAATCCAGGACGGTATTAAAATCACGTATCGGATATCTCTTTTGCAATTCTTTAAAAAATGAGGATACCTTCACGGTAAGCATAGTATTACCGGGACTGGTGGAAAAATCCACCCTGATGTTCACTTTTATGTACAGTAATGATAGTAAGAGCAGGAGCAATACAACTCCTGCAGTAATATAAAAGCCCAGCATATCAAGTCCTTCCTATTTTACCATATTATTCCCCGGCTATTAATCTTTATACCGCCACAGGAACTGGCTTATTTAGAATCGCCGGACTCTTTTATGTCTTCAATTACCTTCTCTATTTGGTTGATCACCCGGTACATTTCATCATCAATAGATAAATTGGTCCGGCCCAGAGTGAATGTAGGACAATGTAAATTGTAATTTATTATTTTTTTATTTACCTTCTCTAAAACCAGGCGCTGTTCAAAATAGAAAAGAGCTTTTTTCTTTTCAAACCGTTCCATAGCTAAACGGTTGTGCTTATCCCGGCAAAATATTTGAGTATAACGTTTAAAGTGCTCTACTTCATCCCAGAATTTATCCATATCATTGTCAATTTCTTTACCCAATTCAATCCAGTAGGGAGCAAAATCATTATCTTTTAAGATTTTAAACATCATACGTAATTCCGGAGGCTCAAAAGGATTTTCCTCCAGGTTTATAGGTTTACCGGCTCCTTCCAGGTTATCGAATTCCCCTCGGAGCCTGGCTTTTTCGATTTGACTTTCAACTAAATCCTCGGTGCTACTCATATAGCGCGCTAATTTACGGGCTTTTTGAGCACCAGTTTTAATTTCTTCTTCCAGTGATTTTTCCGCCATTATTCTGCTACCTCCTCCAACTGTGGCAACTCTTTAAGAGTAGTTAATCCAAATAAACGCAGAAATTCAATGGTAGTTTTATAGGTAAGTGGACGACCAATAGTCTCCTTGTATCCGGCCTCCTCAATCAGGCCTTTTTCCAATAAAGTGTTTATCATTTTATCTGACCTTACTCCCCGAATTTTCTCTACCTCAGCCCGGGTCACGGGTTGGCGATAAGCAATTATGGCCAGGGTTTCCATAGCTGAGGAAGATAATCTTTTCCGTGCCGGCTTATCTACCTGGGCCAGGACGCTGGCGTATTCCGGACGAGTACACATCAGGTAGCCGCCTTCTATTGCTACTATTTGTATACCCCGGCTATTTTTATTATACTCTAATAGCATATCGTCTAAAATTACCTTTAAATCTAATAACGGTACATCCAGCAACTCTACCAGCTCGTCCAACCCTACTCTCTCCGAGCGCACGAAAAGAATGGCTTCTACACATGCTTTTATTTCGTCTTGCATTAACA
>CAZUFR010000272.1:0-2138 GCA_964619655.1 uncultured Syntrophomonas sp.
TTTAACTTTACTTTAGATGGGAAAACCTGGGCACCAAAAGATGTTGATGGTTCTGACATGTATCCCCTCGTTTACGAAGGTCGTACCTATTTACCGGTAAGGGCTATTGGAGAAGCTCTGGGAGTAAAGGTTAATTGGGATAACGATACCCGTACCGTTATACTGGGAGAAGCTGCGGTAATAACCGAACCGGTTAAAGAAGAGCCTAAAGAAGAGCCTAAAGAAGAGCCTAAAGAAGAGCCCAAAGAAGAGCCTAAAGAAGAGCCTAAGCCAGCTGCTGAACTAGCCATTAGTCCTGCTGGAGCCGACTATAATAAGAACAATGAAACCGATGTACCCATTAACATTACCTGGGGTAGCGCAACTAAAATTGATGCTATTAGTGCATCAGCCATGGGTGGTGCTTTAAAGTTCGATCTTGAAGATGGGACCCATTATGTTGTCACAGATAATGGAGATGGTACTGGCATACTAACAATTAAGACTGCGGTTACCAGTAAATTACCTATACCGATTACAGCCGTTCCTGATGGCACTGAGCTGACCTTAACTATTAAATTTGACCAGGGCGAAAAGACTTTCGTTATTAAAGTAGTCAGCTAAAAACATAACTAAAAATACCTTAACCCGGAGTTATAAAACACTCCGGGTTTTTCTTTTTAATGGTCAAGTTTGATTTTTTTGATCATACAATCGATAATAATTCGAAAGAATAAGTTAATTTAAGGAGAATTTGGGATGTTTGAATACAAGGGGCATGTTCATATACATTCCCGCTACTCCGATGGCGGTGGCAAAGTTAAGCAGATAGCGGCGTGGGCAGCCAAAGCGGGACTTGATTTTATTGTACTTACCGATCACTGCAACCTGGATGGGTTATATGAAGGCGAAGAGGGATATCAGAGCGGGGTGCTGGTAATGATAGGCATGGAAGTTAATGAAGAGTGCAATCATTACCTGGCCCTGGGGGTAAAAGAAGTGGTTGCCAATAATGATCAGAACCCTCAAACCGTAATTGATGAAGTAAATCGTCAAAAAGGTATTGGGATTATTGCTCATCCCTTTGAAAAAGGGTCTCGCTACTATCAGAAGGGTCGAACCTATGAATGGAAGGACTGGGGGGTTAGCAATTTCCAGGGTATTGAAATATGGAATTATATTTCCCAATTCCGAGATGCCTGTACCAGTATTTTAAAAAGCCTTTACCTTTTGTTTAATCCGGTAGCCGGACTGAGCCGCCCGTGTTCCCGAGCTTTAAACATCCTGGATCAGTTCCAGGTAAAGGGGCAAAAAGTTTTTGCCTTCGGGGGTTCTGATGCCCATGGTATAAGAATTAGGGTTGGCGGGTTACCTATTCAGATTTCCCCTTATTACCTGTGTTTTAAATTAATTAATATGCATATTCTATGCAAAAGAAAATTATCGGGCGATCTGCAATTGGATAAAAAACAGATATACGATGCTTTAAAGGAGGGACGCTCCTGGATAGCTTGTGACTATTACCATCCCAGTGATGGGTTTTGCTTTGAACTACATAGTGATATAGAAACTTGGCCAATAGGAAGTTCGGTTGAATTCTCAGCGGACCTGAATTTCTTTGTTAAAACGCCTGCCCCTGCTAGGGTAGTACTGCTACATAATGGCCGTTACCAGGAAACAAGCCAGGGGAAAAACCATTTTTTTACCAATCTCCAACCTGGTGTATACAGAGTAGAAGCCTATCTAAAAGACAAATTCCGCTACCGCCCCTGGATATATACCAATCCCATTTGGATTTATTAGGCATAGGCGCTAATAGCAACCCCTCGCCCCTCACCCCTTACTTCTTACCGCCCATGACCAGGGGTTCAGGTTTTACCCTGGGGTAAATAATTTTAAAGTCATGTACAAAATAGGACTGTTGATTCATTTTTTTTGGCAGGCTAATAATGTTTATATGGATAAAACCTTCGATTAGCAAGGGTTTTGATTAAAAATATAAGTTTCAGGTGGGAAGAAAAAAACAAGTTACAATTTTCACAAAGAAGGACATTGGCAAGAAAAGGTAGAATTAAAGTGGTGTAAAGTGGGGAGAAGTGGAGCACTATCCCAAATTTATTTGACAGGGTGAAGAAAGATGTTCCTGGGTGAATACCAAC
>CAZUFR010000273.1:0-2127 GCA_964619655.1 uncultured Syntrophomonas sp.
AACTACGGACTCAGTTAAATGACCAGGGTAAGCGCAGGGGATTGCATGATAATGATGTATTGAAAAAAAGTAAGATCCTTGACAACTTAATAAATCAGTACTACCTGTTACTCCGGGAAAACACCAGTAAAACGGTTCACTAAATCTGGTCCGGGAGTCAAAGTAATTAAAAGCAAAACACCACTCCTCACTGAGAAGAGTGGTGTTTTAGTTTGTGATTTTTATGTTTGAATCAGGCAAATGGCCTTTCCTTGCCTTTATGGATATTGTGCATAACCATCAATAACTGGTTGCGGTTCTCCATACTAAGTGCTGATTCCAATCCGGCACAGTCCAAATTCTGGTTGATGGCTTCCTTGGTGCAGCGGATAGCCAGCGATTCCTTACTTACTATATCAGCAGCGAACTCCAGAGCAGTTTCCAGCAATTTATCCCGGGGAACACAACGGGAGGCCAGCCCTAAATGCATTGCTTCTTCGGCCTGCATAAAACGGCCCGTTAGCAAGAACTCATAGGCTCGTCCCGTACCAATGTGACGGGGTAGAAAATAGCTTGAGCCCATATCTGCCCCTCCTAATCCCACATTGATATAAAAAGCCGAAAAACGAGCATCAGGTGTAATTATACGTATATCCGAGGCAATGGCGAAACTAAAGCCTGCTCCTGCTGCAGCTCCATGGATTAAGGCAATAATAGGTTGAGGAATCTTACGCATAGCCAGTTGCAATTCTGCTAGTCGGGTCTGATATTCATAGAAACCCGGGGCATGCATTAAATTCTCGGGAATACCTTCTTTTACATCTACCCCCCCACAGAATCCTTTATCTCCTGCACCCTGCAGAATTACGACCCGGGTGTCAAAATCATGTCTCAGCTTAGCCCAAAGGTCGGCCAGATCGTCTAACATAACCCGGCTTACGGCATTAAGTTTATCTGGGCGGTTTAAAGTCAGCAGCATAATACCCTGATCCAGCCTCTCGATTTTCAAGGTACTGTAATTACTATAATCCATCCTAACTCCCTCCTGTCTTTCCTTTAGTATTACTTCGCTTACAGCAAAGGAAATTCCTTCCTGCTACCCCTTGTCGGAAACGTCTATAGATGATAGAATTTTATATCATTCCGTTCCCAGTAATTCTACAGGAGGGCATTATAATTATGGGTAAAACTCGTCTTTATGCTGATAATGCTTGTGATTTAGATTTGGAGTTTCTAAAACAACTTCAGGTTAAGTTGTTTTATATGCCGATTACTATAAAAGATAAAACTTATCGGGATCGTTTAACTATTAGTCCTGGTGAATTCTACCGCTTGATTGCTGAACCCGAGGTAATACCTATGACCGCACAGATAACACCGGTGGAGTTTCAGGAGGAGTTTGAACGGGTTATGAAGGAAAGTGAGGATCATATTATCTACATCGCGTTTTCCTCTGGCCTTAGCGGTACTTACCAGTCTGCCTGCATCGCCCGGGACATGGTAAATCCGGAGAGAATAACGGTAATAGACTCAGAGAGTGCTTCTGTAGGTTATGGTCTAACTGTAATTAAGGCTGCCCATGATATTGCTGCCGGCAAGAGTAAGGAGGAGGTAATTACCGGAATAAAAGATAACATAGAGCGCATCCAGCATATATTTATTGTGGGCAATTTCGAAATGCTAAAAAGGGGAGGTCGCATCAGTGCAACCTCTGCTGCCCTGGGCAATCTTTTAAACATAAAGTTAATTGCTCACTTCATAGATGGGAAGATTCATCCTCTGGAGAAGGTTCATGGGATTAAAAAGGCAAAGAAAAGGCTCCTGGAAGTCATGGAGGATAGGGGTTATCAACTATCAGAACAGTTAATCGGAATCAACCATTCTAATGATTTGGAAGGCGCCCTGGAGATTAAGAAGTTAATTGAAGAAAAATTCGGCTGCAAGGAATTTGTGATTTCCGAGATTGGTGCAGCCATAGGGTCCCATGTGGGAGCTGGCACCTACTCGGTATTCTTCCTAACTCCCCCACGGGAATAGCCGCAGGTAAGTAAGAAAATAGAACGGAAAATAGACGCGGCAACCCTAATTGTGATACCCATAGGGCGAAACCGTAGATGTGTAGGGAACGGCCCCTGTGCCGTTCCGTCA
>CAZUFR010000274.1:0-2126 GCA_964619655.1 uncultured Syntrophomonas sp.
TACACTATGTGATTACTCAATCTTCGTATTTTGAAGGCTGAGCTTATACGACTCAAAGACTCGGCATGCCCCAGGAAGATGTATCCCCCGCTTCTTAACATGCTGTAAAACTTGTCTACCACTTGTTTACGAGAAACATCATCAAAATAAATCAATACATTGCGGCAGAACACAAAATCATAATCCTCCTCATAGCGCAGGGCCCGTCGATCCATAATATTAAGGTGTTCAAAAACAACCATATCTTTGATATCCTGGTCAATAACATATTCGCCCTTAGACGGTGAGGTGAAGTATCTCTGCAGATAAGCTGGGGGTACATCTTTCACCGAACGCTGGTCATATATCCCCCTACGTGCTGCACTTATAACGTTTTCATCAATATCTATAGCCTTGATTAATACCTCCCAGGAGGGATAGTGTTCTATCATTTCCCGTAGAATAATACCCAGCGTATATGCTTCCTCTCCAGTAGAACAACCGGCACAAAAAATCTTTATGATACGATTGTTTGCCTGAGCTTTATGATCCAAGACTTCCTGCAGGCAGGACTCAGCAAAAACCTGTAACTGGGAAAATTCGCGGAAAAAATAGGTTTCATTTACGGTAAGCAGATTCATTAATTGTTGAAATTCACGGCCTTTGGGGTCGAATATTTTAAGATGTCTGATATAGTCTTCAACCCGCTCAAAGCCACCCGCATGCATCCTCTGGTATAACCGTTTTTTTATGTAATAAATTTTGTTTTCCTCATAGCTTATTCCGGTACGTTCATAAATAAGATTCCTAAGCTTAATAAAGTATTCCAGAGGCAATTCCAAATATATCACCTCATTTACTATCGTAGTTGATCAATAGATTTATCTATAGTTTCTAATAGGTCCTCGTCACCTTCCTTTTCTTTCATTGCTAGTAAAACTGGTAAAGCCTCATTATTACCGTATAAGCCCAGCCCTTCTACCGCACCCATGCGAATTAAGGTCTGTTTATTACCCACATGTTCCAAAAGAATCTTATATATTTCCGGGTTCTGATAATGCCCTATAAGTATTAGCAGTTCATATTTATTTATGTCACTAATATCTGTTTGAAGATAATAGGAAAGTGCATTTAATAAATCAGGAGGCAACAGTTTACGAGGGTGACGCTTCAGTATACCTTCAACGGCATTTATTATTTCCTTATGCATCACCTTACCTTTCTCTGCTATCAAAGAGATGATCAAGCGTAAGTGTATATCCGACCCCTTGCGGGCAACAAATTTGAGGAATGAATATTGCTCCAGAATACTAATATTGTCGTAGCTAGGATACATCTTGTTTACGCAGCGCATAGATTCCTCATCTCCAATAAAAGCCAGGGTTTCCAGACAGGTACAACGTAATAGTATATTATCACTGCGCATGAACAACTCGTTTACTCGTGGGGTATAGTTGATATCTTCCAGGTGGCCCAGATACTCAACCGAGGTGATTAAATTATTAATATCCGGATCATTTAAGGCTTCGGCGATCAATTCAGCAGTATCAAGGCTTTTAAGCTGAAATAAAATATCCAGGGCGAATTTGCGAATATCTTTGTCGGGATCGCCCAGTAGTTTTCGCATAAACTCCGTGGCAATTTCCCCCTGCAGGGATAAGATTTCTATACTGGAATTGCGGATAAAAGCATCTTCACTTGACAACAGGGGAATTATTCTTTCAACAATTTCCCTTCCCCTTAAACCCTTTAAACAATTTACTATTACTTCCCTTACAAAACGGGATTCTTCTAATCCTAAGCGGTCAACTAGAATCTTTGTTCCTCCTGGAACTCCATCAAATGCTATATCTTCGGCTGCAAATGCTCTGGTTTTTTCGTCTCCGTTGTGTAAATCGTAAATCAATTCATCAATACTGACCAAGGGCTCTCCACCTCCAGACATAATCTCCTTTACCACTTTAATATGCAAAACTCATGCCACAAATAGGCAAAGATGGCAATCCCGATTAGACCATTTAGCAGGCCCTTGGTCCTGTTCAATTTTCGGACACTGGTTGTATAAAATTGTAGGATTTTAGTACAAGAGTCAAGCTAATTAGAAAAGGCTAAAAGCCCCTCCTGGCGGAGGGACTTTTAGCCTTGCA
>CAZUFR010000275.1:0-2123 GCA_964619655.1 uncultured Syntrophomonas sp.
ATTAAATGAAGCTGCTGAAAGACCGGCAAATAAAGCAGTTAGAAAGCCTGCTAAATTCATAATTACTGACGAAGAGAAAAGCAACGTCCGTTTCCCAGAAGAAAATATTGGAGTCAATCAATTTGCCAGATGTATAAACAACGCAATTGATCTGAACCGCAGCAGAAAAATTACCGGGGTAGAGATTAATAAACAATTGAAGAAAATGGGAATATTGGCGGAAGAATTGCTTACGGACGGCAAGAAAAGAACTATTGTAAATGCTAATTCCCATAAATATGGGGCTGTAACTGAAAGACGGAATTACAACGGCAATGAATATAATATGGTTTGTTTCAACGATATCGGCAAAAAGTTCCTGTTAGATGAGCTAGAGAAGATATTGGAATACGAGCCAGGTAAAGTTTAGTGTCATATGGCGTATGCGGTTGTAAATTCATTTGGAATTGGTTCGGTGGACTGATGTAAATAATTCTAGAAGATTATATAATAGGACGGTTCTCCTTAAAGGGTTCATGTGGGGGGATAAATTATTGGCGAATTCTAACCCTGTCTTCTTCCACAATCCATAATGATCCTGCTGGATTATAAATGACCATACCTAAATAAATCTGTCCAGCAAAATATCCTCAACATTCCGTCTACTGTCAATCACGGCCAATACCCATACTTTATTATCTTCAATCCTGTAAATGATTAGCCACGGCTGGTAAATTAACTCCCTATAGGTTAAAATACCATAATAATTTAACTCTGGAACGATTCTTCCTTGCAGTGGCATTTGCTGCAAGTTATTAGCTTTTTGTTTAATGGCTGAATAGATTTTTCTGGCATAAGTTTTACTATCGGCAGCAATGTAAGTAATTATTTTTCTTAAGTCCTGCTGCGCAGTTTGGGTCCAGAATACCTGGTAAGTACCTTTGTTCATGATTGAATATTTTTAAAGTCATCATCCAGAGCTGCAAAAAACTCATCCTGTGATAAGACCTTTTCATCCACTACATCCCGTTCTCCCTGAGCCAAGAGTTTTAACAAACCAAGAGCCTTTCTCATCTTTTCGTAGGATTCGGTATCTAGCAATACCGCTTTAGCCTCCCCATTTTGAGTAACATAGACAGGCCGGTGGGTTTCGTTCACCTGTGCTAAAATCTCAGCGGCATTAGCTTTGATATAAGAAATAGGCCTGATGTCTTCCTTAGTATTCATCCTTCATCACCTCGGTACAAATATAGTACTAAATTAAGACCAATACGTCAAGAATTCCACAACTTGCCGACAGGCTTTAAGACCCTCTTTATTTCTTTAAAACATTCAACTAGATCAAACGGTTTCCCACTGCGGTAACGATATCGAAGTAATTGTCTTTAAAAGGAAGTTATAGTTTTCAAGCCTTTCCGCTTGGGAAATTATTACTGCTATATGGGTTTTGGGATTTTCAAAAAACTATAAAATCGACATTCAATGTCAATTACGACACATCGGCAGATAAATTCCAAAACTATTACAAGGATATCTCTTTACGCGTAAAGAATCGTGAAGTGGATTTATTGATTGTGGTCAATATGTTCCTGACCGGCTTTGATGCTACTACTCTGAATACGCTCTGGGTGGATAAGAACCTCTGCCAGCATGGACTTCTGCAGGCATTTTCCCGTACCAACCGTATCCTGAACTCCGTTAAGACCTTCGGTAATATTATTTGTTTTCGTAACCTCCAGCAAGCAACCGATGAAGCCATTGCTCTCTTTGGCGACAAGGAGGCTGGCGGAATTGTCCTGCTGAAAACGTATGATGAATACTACGATGGCTATGAGGAAGACGGCAAGCATAACCCAGGATATGCAGAACTTATTGGGTTGATTCGGTCGACGTATCCAGTGGGAAAAGCGATTATTGGCGAAAGGGCACAGAAGGACAATGGTCATTTAATTCATCAATGCTTTCCTTAATTGAATCCAGCTCCCTAAATAGCATCGAAATACTCATGTTGAGGTGGTTTTCTACAATTGGACTAATGATTTCTTTAACGCTTTCATTACGGATATTAAATTTATGCAAAAGAATATTCGAAAGGCTTTCAATACTTATTTGTCTTCTTGCTACTGCTTCGTAATGATGCTTCA
>CAZUFR010000276.1:0-2114 GCA_964619655.1 uncultured Syntrophomonas sp.
GACGCTCATCCCCTCATTATGTTGCCTCCGCTATGGATGGAATAGCGGTAAAATCGTCCCTGACCTTTGCCGCCAATGAAAATAACCCGGTAAATCTGCTAAGAGATCGGGATTTTCTTGAAGTAGATACTGGTGATTATGTACCCCGGAAATTCGACGCAGTAATTATGATAGAAGACGTTAATTTCGAAGGGGACTATGCCCGCATCTATAAACCAGCCGTTCCCTGGCAGCACCTGCGCTCGGTAGGTGAAGATTTAGTTGCCCAGGACCTTATAATCCCAGGTGGTCAATTAATCGGTCCTTATGAAATCGCATCATTTCATTCCGCAGCAGTTCGACAGGTAGAAGTTATAAAACAGCCAAGAGTAGCAATAATACCTACCGGCACCGAGCTGGTGAACCAGGGTAGTGAAGATATGGCTCCGGGCGAAATAGTGGAATCTAATAGCTATATGCTGGCCAACCTGTGCCGGGAGTGGGGTGCCCTCCCCTTCAGACATGAAATAGTAATCGATGATAAGGAGCTTTTACGTCAGGCGGTTAACGAAGTTAAAGACCAGGCTGATATGATAGTCATATGCTCGGGCTCTTCCGCCGGGCGAGAAGATTATACTTCCAGTATTATTGCTGAATTTGGGGAAGTCCTGGTTCACGGCCTGGCTATACGACCGGGTAAACCAGCCATACTGGGAATTATCGATAACAAACCGGCTATAGGGGTACCTGGTTATCCGGTATCGGCCCAGTTAATATTTAATATCTTTGCCCGGCAAGTACTTTTACGTAAACAGGGTCTACCTCTACCCGAAGAGAATTATCTGCCCTGCCAGGTCTCACGAAAACTGGCATCTTCCATGGGGGTGGACGAATATATATATGTAAATGTTGCCAAAATTCGGGATGCTTATATTGCCTATCCTCTAAATCGTGGGGCCGGAATAAGTACCAGCCTGGTGAAAGCTGACGGTATATTGCATATCCCCAGGGGTAGTGAGGGTCTCTTAGCCGGCGAAAGCAGTCCGGTTATCTTGCGGCGTTCCAAACAAAGTATCAACAATACAATAGTTGTTATAGGCAGCCACGATATATCAATTGATTTTCTAGCTGATATATTACAGAGAAACTATAGTATTCATTTAGTCTCAGCTAATGTAGGTAGTATGGGGGGCCTGATGTCACTGCGCCGTATGGAAACCCATTGTTCAGGGGTACACCTGTTAGATTATGAAAGTGGCGCTTATAACTTGATCTATTTACAACAGCACTTGCCCCAGCAACACTGGTTGCTGGTTAATGTAGCCAAGAGGCAACAGGGATTAATAGTAAGGAAAGGTAATCCCCTGGGTATCAAGTCCTTGCAGGATTTGGCCCGGGAAGACATCCGTTATATTAACCGCCAAAAAGGTGCAGGAACCCGTATCCTTCTTGATTATCTGTTAAAGCAGAACAATATTGACTCTACCCAATTAAATGGTTACTCTCGGGAAGAGTACACCCACCTGGCGGTAGCAGCTGCGGTAAAAAATGATGCCGCTGACACTGGTATGGGGATATACGCCAGTGCCCGGGTAATGGATTTGGATTTTATTCCGATATGTGAAGAAAAATATGACCTTTGTATTTTACCTGATCTGCTGGATGAGGAAAGACTGGACATCCTATTACAAACCATTTCCTCAGAAGAGTTTAAACAAAGCTTAATACAGACAGGTGGCTATAATACTGATTTAACTGGAAAAATTATTTTTGAGAATTTGTTATAAAATCTCTTTATTTTTAGCATAAATTGATGTAATATGCACTTAAGTGTGTAGTTTTGCAAGGATTTTTATACCCTGGTGTCGAAGTTACTTAAAGTTAAGTATGTTTTTATATATAACGTTGTTTTTTTTTAATTTACCGGCTGAAGGGAGGGGATAAGTATCTTTGGAAAAACTTGGGCAATCTCGTTAATGGCAAACCTTGAGTTTTAACTGCAAGAGGCGGAAGCGTTGTGCATTATTTCGAGTGTCAAGTTTTTGATAAAGATGCTATAGTTTGTCGTATATAGTTAAATATTTAGTTGTGGGGAAAGGAGAGTGTTTTGTGTATGAAGGTTACCCGCAGACAAT
>CAZUFR010000277.1:0-2108 GCA_964619655.1 uncultured Syntrophomonas sp.
ATACCCAAATCGACTTTCCGAACAGGTTCCGGATGTTTATAGTTGATTTTAATATCAAATGTATAGTTATAAGAAGATTTGTAACTATCATAAAAGAAATCTGAATCACCAAATATTTTAAGTAAAACCCCCGCCATGCGCACAATATCGAGTTTCTTATAATAATCATCCTTTTCAAATTCAATTATAAAACGATGATCCTCCCTAATCGGAACAGTCGTGATCAATTTATCATAAATTATTTCCGGTTGTTTTAGCATATTAAAGCTAATATCAAATCGTTCCGTTTCGATGTGATGTATCACCACAAAATTATTATCTCCCAGATTTTCCCCAATAGTTTTCAAACTTATCCCACCTCTTATAAATGCACCTGGTCAGCAGAACCACTACTATTATGATAATAAATAAAGCCCTTTTCCTTTTAACCTTCACAAAACATCGCTCCCGCTTAGCAATAAGTCCGGGGCCTGTCCCCGGACTTAGCAGGAATTGTTGTTTCTTTATACAAGTGAGGATTAATTTATATGGAAGAATTTGCTTGGATCGAAGATAATCTAGAAGCCCCGGTCTTTTGGTTCTATTTGGACTTAGCCTGAATAAATTTATAAACATTAATTAGTGGTAGTATCAGGGTAGGTAAACCTGCTGAACTAGTAATATTGCTTACTAAAGATCTTAAATAGGGGTATAGTATTGCAGTGGCATTGGCCTCCAGCATATTCCTCCTGGTTTCTGATGAAATATCTCCTTTGAATTTAAAAAACCCGGTCATTTTAACCTTCAAACGAAAAGGCTTATTTTTTTTCTCGGGTTCGTTAAAAATGATACATTCCAGTGAAACAACAGCACTATTTTCGTCAACAACAGAAAAATCACTATTAAGATAAAGCTCTGGTGTAATTGTATCGCTTATATCTTCATAGTTTTCATTTAAATGGAACTCTATGGTATCAACCAAATAATCCTGAAAGGATAAAACGCTTTTAATTTCGTCCATAGTTAGGCTACCTCTAATCCAAAGAGTTTATATTCCTGGTTAACCTTTAATTCGATATTTGAACATTGATAATATATAACACGTTGTCCAATAAATTCGAACGAATCTCCCTCCCCAAATGAAAAGGGATATTCATTCAATAAATCGGTAAAGTCATAATATTGATGACCAAACATCCAGTCTCCCGCCTGCTCTTCGAAATCAATACCATAACTCTGTAACCTTGCGGTTAATTCCTCCAGTGAAGCATTATTCACAAATTCTCTAGTTTTTTTAACGGTCATCTTCTTTCACTCCCTAAAACAATGATTCCCTTAAAATCTATCTAACTTCCTTAATAATACGTTCATCCCTCACACACAACTGAATGTGAGCACGTGGTATTCGGGTCCAACCCCTTACTCTTAATTTTTGATATTTTTCATGTCTTGGAATAAACGAACCTCTTACCAATTTATAGCCCTGGTCGTCACAAATCATATTTATAACCCTGCAATCATAAGGAACCTTGATTTGAGGCTTATGTCTTTGACCCAGATATTTTCTACCAATATCGTCAATCAGTTTAATATATTCGTTATATACTTCGGTCATAACTAAATCATATACTTTTGCCCTTTCCACAATAATATCAACTTCAATTACCCCAATATCTGATTGTGGTATTTGTCTTTGAAATCGGGCAAAATTAATTGCTTCTTTACTATCCTCTTCAAAAAAATAAATACCGTGGCCAAAATATTCATCTTCACCCCGTGAGACATCAAACTCTCTTCTTAATCGAGCTGCCTCAGCCTTTTGAATAGTTGTTCCACGAAAGCCTAAAAAATTTCTTATTTTAATTGTTTCTTCCATTTCACACCATATTCATATGTAATTCTTCCCCTAATTAAAACTACTAAAACAACATTCTCCGTACTTGATACTAATACTACTATAAAAGTTCATGGAAATGTAGACCAAAATAATAAAAATAAGTCAATAAGTCCGGGGCCTGTCCCCGGACTTATTGGCATATTGGGGTTATTCGGAATCGGGGGTGAAGAAGAGGGAGCCTGGCACCAGGCAATAGCCGATACCGGTGCGGGTTTCGATGACCTGTTTTTCC
>CAZUFR010000278.1:0-2100 GCA_964619655.1 uncultured Syntrophomonas sp.
GAAGTTTTAGCGATAAGCCCAAAAAAGAGCAAAAGATGAAAAAAGTTAGTGTAGAAACCTTTGGGGTAGACTATCCCGAGGTAGAAAAGGCCTAGAAGGTGTTTTTATCACTGGAATTTTAAGGGGGGAGGACAATATGTTTAATAAGAGCAGTAAACAGCCTAACTCCCGCAGTTGTTTCGTATGTGGACGGGAGAATGAGGTTAGTTTGAAAATGAGCTGGTACAATGATGAAGAACAGCAGGTAGTATGGTCGGAGTTGATGGTACCATCCCATTTCAATGGTTATCCCGGGGTGGTCCACGGGGGAATAATTGCTGCTATCCTGGATGAGACCTCAGGCAGAGCCCTGTTAATTAACGGAGATAATGATGCACTAATGCTTACTACCCATTTGGAGCTAAAATATCGCCGCCCCACTCCTACCGACCAGCCGCTTATAGCCGTAGGGTGGATAGAAAAAGGCGGTAGCAAACGGGCCCGAGTAGCAGGGGAATTGCGCCTGGCTGACGGTACTGTTACTGCAGAGTGTAAAGCGACTGTCCTAAAACCACCGGCCCATTTCCTGGAATCCCATGGCTGGCAAGAAGAAAAGACCTACTTCAAGGTCTATGATGATTAGTACGACATAAGGCGTTAGTGATATGGTTGTTGAGTAATGAATTCAAAATTAAAACGTGACTGTTGTCTAGAGTAAGGGGTTAGGGGTGAGGATACTTCGGACTATACCAACCTGATGCACCTATCGGTGGTTACATGTACCCTTAGGGTATATCCTCCAGGCACAGCGGGATAATTAATTACCTAAAGAGTAAAAGGCCGGCAGCTTTAGCTGCTGGCCTTTACTAATCTTTCTTCGACTTTATCCCAGTTAACAATATTCCACCAGGCTGCAATATATTCGGGACGGCGGTTCTGATATTTCAGATAATAAGCATGTTCCCAAACATCAATTACCAGCAAGGGAATTACTCCCCATTGAGTAAGATTTTGATGCTTTTCTGCCTGGAGGATTTCTAATTTCTTAAAAGAGGGATTATAGCACAGTAGTGCCCAGCCTGATCCTTCTACTGCAGCAGCAGCTGCAGTAAACATCTTTTTAAACTCATCAAAGCTGCCAAAATCCTGTTCTACCTGGTTTCTAGTTTTCTGACCAGGGGAGGATTGACCCGCTGGGGCCAAGTTTTCAAAGAAAAGAGTATGCAGTATATGACCTGATCCATGAAAGGCTATTTCTTTAAGCCAGTGTTTAACCAGACCATAGTCACTGCGGCTGCGGGCTTCCTTTAACTGAGTTTCAGCCTTATTCAGCCCATCTACGTAGGATTGGTGATGTTTGCCATGATGGAGTCGCAAGGTTTCTTCGTCATAATAGGGTTCCAGAGCATCATAGGGGTAAGCTAATGAGGGTAATTCATGCGCCATTAGTTTCACCTCTTTACCACCAACATCTTTATACAGATGCGGCTGTTTTTTAACTATTATAGTATGTTAACCAACAGCGAGCAACGTAATAACAGAAATGAACCCACCATGACTACAAGGCCAATACCCTAAAGGGTACACGCAACCATGAGTGAAACTAAATTTATAAGGTTGGTATAGTAAGAAGTCTCCTCACTCCTCACCCTCACTCTAGACAATTGGCAAGTTCTCCATTCAAATTTATTACAAGACAGCTTCGTTATTACCAACTATTCCCGAATTACCCCCAATAACTGGTGATAGTATCCGGATAGGTAAGATGCAGCCTAATATCCTCACCAGGATGACAGCCTTTTTGAGCTAAAAATTGGCTGACGGTATTATAGGCCAGGGTGGGGTTATTATTTTGTTGGCTAAGATGAGCTAGAAAAACCTGCATTTGCTGTTGGGGAGCAATGCGTTCCAATATACCGGCGGCATCATAATTGGAGAGATGTCCATACCTGCCCATAATGCGCTGTTTGAGAAAACGGGGATAAGGTCCATTTATTAACATTTCCCGGTCATGGTTGGATTCAAGCACAGCCAGTTGAGCACCGGTCAGGGCCTTTAAAATGCTTTCCGTTATCATACCCATATCAGTAGCCATAACCCATTTCTTTTGCCGGTAATGAA
>CAZUFR010000279.1:0-2100 GCA_964619655.1 uncultured Syntrophomonas sp.
GGCAGTCTGGATTCAGTTCGTGAAATCATTGAAGAAATAATAAGAAAACGCTTTTAACCAGGAGGTAATTATGCCAGATAAGCTCCTTGCCGGTAATCAGGAAAAAGACGATAAATTTCATACCCTGCTAACCAACACCAGTGTAGCCCGAATTATATCTTCGACCGTGGAGGGTACTATTGGTCCCCGGGGTTTGGATATAATGATGGTGGACCGTTTTGGTGACGTGGTGGTAACTAACGATGGGGTAACTATACTAAAATATATGGATGTCACTCACCCGGTAGCCCAAATGATTATCAATGCCGCCCGTGCCCAGCAGGTAGAAGTAGGTGACGGTACTACCACCGCCACTATAATTGCCGGGGCTTTGGTGGCTGAAGGAACCGCCCAGGTTCTTAAAGGAGTACCAGTTACCCGGGTCATAGAAGGAATTAACCGCGGTATCGAGGTGACTCTGAATAATATTGAAGAAACCAGCTTGAAAATCGAATCCCTGGAAGATGAGAGGCTTTTTGATATTGCTCTTATTGCCGGAAGGGGGCAGCAGGATTTAGCCGGATTAGTGGTGGAAGGCGCCAGGCTGGTAGGAATGGATAAACTTCTGGAGGTCGATTTCAAATTTGCGGATACGGTTAATGCCCGTGAAGGTACCGAGAACCAGGTTTTCAAAGGGGTATTATTAAACAAGCAACCCCTGAATAAAGAAATGCCTGCTACCATTGAAGATGCTGTTATTTTAGTTGTGGATGACGTTTTGCGGCCTGAGGATTTAGAACGGGAAGCCATGAAAACCGAAGCCGGCTTCCAGTATTATCTCAAGGCTCGTCAGCAGTATGAAGAGGGATTAAATCAGCTTATCCAACTGGGAGTAAACCTGGTGGTAGCGGATAGGAGCATAGATAGTCTGGGAGAAGAGATACTTACGGAAGCCGGGATAATGGCTCTACAAAGGGTTTCTTCGCGGGAATTGGAAAAGCTTTGCCAGCATAGTGGAGCCCGCAAGGTGAAGGCCAGTGCCTTGAACCGGTCGGTAGAGACTTTAAAGAGTTGTCTGGGTTATGCCCAGATGGTAAAAATGGACGGAAAACTTAAACATACCTGCATTTATGGTGGCAAGGGTGAAAACCTGGCCACCCTGATTGTAGGCGCTTCTACCGGGGAGGTTGTAGATGAAAGGGAACGTATGGCCCGGGATGCGGCATCTGCCCTGCAGGCAGCCCTGCGCGGCGGTATCGTTCCTGGAGGAGGGGCTCTGGAAATTAGGCTGGCAGGCAAGCTGGAGGAATTGGCTCGGGAAGACGGAGGGATGAGTTCTTATGGCATACTAGCTCTGCGGGAAGCCCTACTAAAACCCTTTACTTGTATGGCCAGCAATTCAGGTTTTAACCCCCTGGATAAATTGGGCAATATAATTGCTGCCCAAAATAAAAGCGACAAGAATAGTATATCCTTTGATGCCGACAGCGGTGAGCTGATAGATGTATTGGAAAGCGGCATATTTGACCCGGCTCCGGTAAAGCGCTATGCTATAAAAACTGCCGGGGAAGTGGCGGTTGCTATTTTACGCATAAATACAGTCATTAAAATGAAGAATGATGAATTAGACCCTGACAATATAGATATCATGGAATAGAGGTGATTAATATCCATGGAAAACAAGGATATGGAAATGCCAGAAGAAAAGCAGGGAACTGAGCCAGTTGATTTGGAAAACGAAGTGGATGAAATCACTGCCCTGAAAAGTGAACTGGAAAAGAGTCAGCAGGAAAGTAAAAAGAACTATGACCTTTACCTGAGATCTCTGGCCGAATTGGATAATTTCAAAAAGCGGGCAGCTCGGGATAAAGAAGAATACAGTAAATTTGCTCTTCTTCCCCTGATTCAAAAACTGCTGTCGGTAATTGATGATTTGGAAAGGGCCCTGGCTCAGTTTAATAACAGCAAGGATCTGGATGGCCTGAGCAAGGGTGTAGAGATGATTACCAGGAGTCTGCAGGAAATTATTAAAAACGAAGGGGTAGAGCCCATAGAAGCTCTGGGGCAAGCTTTTGACCCCCAGTATCACCAACCCCTGATAGTAGAGGAAAGCGATGAGCA
>CAZUFR010000280.1:0-2099 GCA_964619655.1 uncultured Syntrophomonas sp.
GCGTCTATCTACCTTATCTCCGGGGTAATTTGCCAGAAATATACTCTTGGACGCATATAGTCCCATTTTCCAGAAATGCAATTTCCGGGTAAGGTCGTTTAGTCTGGTCATCGCTGGCACGGGATATCTTATTACCAATACGAATCTGGCCGGGAACCAAATTAAGGGCAAATACAATACTCTTATCATTGCCATAATAACCGGCGTGAGCTATTCCCCCCAGAGTACCCAGGATAACAATATCACCGGCAGCAGTAATTTCAGCGCTTTCATGTACGTCACCCCAGATTACCACCGAACCTTCGGAATGAAGCTTTTGCCCGCTGCGCAGGTTGCGGTGTATAATAATATCCTTATTTCCTGGAGGGGCAGGGGGTGGAGTTTTAACAGTCGGTTGGGCTGACAGAGTTGTAGGATGATTATCAGGCTTTTCTCTTTGCCTTTTTTCATTTACAGTATTATTTAGTATCATCCCATTATCTAAACACAGCTTCTGCAGTTTAATCATTTCATCATGGGAAAGATTGCGTAAACCTTCACCCCGAAAAACTACTCGGGAACCATTAAACAATTGTTTATTAGCACCAATTTTTGCCTGCAACATAGAGCAGTAATCATCAAAACTGCCCTTTTCAAAAACTAGTACCAGGCTATCATTAAGCCCTTTGATCTTAAGCATATGTTTATCCTACCTACCTTTTAAGGGAATACTTATATCCATGGCGGCGTGTCTTCCCTCGGTAATAATATTTACTTCAGGAACGCCATCAATCTCCATATGTTTAGCAATAACCTGAATAATTTCTTCCTTCATTGCGTCCATTACCAAACCCGAAGTCCCCAGACGGTCATGGGTTAATACCAGTCGTAAACGATTGTTGGCCTGACCTTTGCTGGATTTATCTTCAGCGGTGAAAACCCTTTTTAAAAAATCAAGCATTTGTTTATACCCCCTTTACTTGCCCGAGAACATATTTTTAATCCGGGTCCATAAAGTTATATCCTCAAATGTGGGAAAGTCAACCTGTTCACCCAGGGTTCGGCGAGCAATATTATTAAATGCAGTTGAGGCCTGGGCGTGATCATTTAGAATAATGGGTTCGCCCCGGTTGGTGGAAACAACAACACTTTGATCTTCAGGAACGACCCCCAACAGATCAATGCATAGGTGTTCCAGCAGGTCTTCAATACTTAACATATCCCCACTTTTAACCATATCATTTCTGATGCGGTTTACAACCAGTTTAATATCTGTAAAATTTGCCGACTCTAGCATACCTATAATTCTATCGGCATCACGTATTGCTGAAACTTCAGGGTTGGTAACTACTATAGCCCGGTCAGCTGCGGCGATAGCATTGCGAAATCCCTGTTCAATGCCTGCCGGGCAATCAATAAATATGTAATCAAAATCTTTTTTCAACTCGGTACAAAGCTGTTTAACCTGTTCCGGGGTAATATCATCTTTGTTACGGGTTTGAGCTGCGGGTAGCATATAAAGCTCGGAAAAACGCTTATCTTTGACCAGCGCTTGTTTTAGTGTACATTCACCTTCAATCACCTGAATTATGTCGTAGATAACCCGGTTTTCCAAACCCAGTATAAGGTCCAGTTTCTTCAATCCAATATCCAGGTCCATTACTACTACCTTATGACCCAGCCTGGCTAAAGAACTGGCGACATTAGCTACGGTAGTAGTTTTCCCTACTCCGCCCTTACCGGAGGTAACAACAATTACCTGGCCCTCTGCTGCTTTCTTACCCATTCGACTTGGCCTCCCTTAATTTATTGTACTAATTAATTTTTCAATATCACAAAAGCAGACACATATACTTAATTCTAAATCATATTGAGGTCTGAATAAACTGCTATTTTTGGAAAATGAAAGAATGACCGGGAAAATGAACGGAAACAGAGGCTAACAACCCAGAAAAAACGACATGAGCCCAGGGTGGGCTCATGTAGAGAGGGAATGTGATGGAATATATATTTAGTTAATTGGGGGGTGAAGGTTACTTATTATATTACATACATCGACACCAAATGACAAGGCTTTGGCCATTTATAGTTTTTATTACGGGTATTTGGAAAATTTATTA
>CAZUFR010000281.1:0-2092 GCA_964619655.1 uncultured Syntrophomonas sp.
CTGTAGTTGGCTATTCGATAAACGATACTATAGTTATCTTTGACCGTATTAGAGAGAATCTGCGCATGAAACGTAAGGAAGATTATGCCAATCTGGTTAATCGGAGTATTATGCAGTCGCTTAACCGTTCTATTAATACCGTATTAACCTCGTTATTTGCTCTGGTTGCGCTTTTAGTATTCGGTGGCGGGAATATCAGATACTTTATTTTGGCCATGGTTATAGGTTTTGTTATCGGGTGTTATTCTTCCATATTTGTTGCCAGCCCGGTATGGTATGACATCAAAAACCGTGCTTAAAACCTGATGAATTAAGCAAGAAATGAGGGAGGCTCATGCAGGTTTATTTACTGGGGGCGTTATTATTCTTTGCCATGCTGGCGGTTTTTGTCTTTCAAAACACCTTCCCGGTAACAGTACGTTTTATTAACTGGATTTCACCGGAAGTGTCGGTAGCAGTGGTAGCCTTAATTGCAGCCTGTGCCGGAGCTCTGGTCACATTTATGTTAGATAGTTTTCGCTACTTTAAAATAGCTAAAAAGACAAAAGAATTAACCAGCATGAACCAAAAGTATCAGAAAGAAATTAACGTTTTGCAAAGTGAAAAGCAGAGCCGGCTTTCTAAAGATAAAAGGACCGATAAGAAAGTTGAGCCTGACCCGCAGATAAACCCAGAGGAACAAAAACCAAATTGAATTAAGGGGTGACAGGGGACGGTTCCTCTGTCACCTTTTAAATGCGGCATGACAGGGGGATACCCTGAGGGGCAGACGCGGTTTCTTTACCTCAAACGAATAGATTGGGATATAGGTACTCCCCATGCTCCGGAGACCGGAGTGTAAGGGTTTACCGCCTCACCTTGAACCCTTCACCCCTAACCCCTAACTTCTTATTCCTTACCCCTCGCCCCTGACTCCTCACTCTGGAAAATTGATCAAATTTTAAATTCGAAGTTATTTACAAGACCAATCTTTCATAATGCCTATTTAATAACTTATCAACCTTGTATTATGTATATTCCCCTAACTATGATTGACCAGGACTAAAATGAAATGTTAAAATAAGCACGATTTATCTGGAATCAGGGAGAGTGGATTCATTGTATTTAACTGGAACTATGAGGATTAATAGTCAGGGGCATCTGGAAATAGGAAATATAGATGTCTTAGATTTGGTAAAAGAATTTGGCACCCCACTGTGGGTTATTGATGAACAGGGCTTGCGCCAGAACTGTCGCGATATAAAGCAGGCATTTTCCCGGTTAGGTGAATCTCTAGTTATATATGCCAGTAAAACCCTCTGTACTACAGCTATATGCAAAATAGTCGCTCAGGAGGGACTGGGCCTGGATGTCGTATCCGGAGGAGAGCTTCATACTGCTATCAAAGCTGGTTTTCCCGTAGAAAACATTTATTTTCATGGCAACAACAAGAGCTGCGAAGAAATAACTATGGCGGTAGAGGCAGGGATAGGACGCATAATAGTTGATAATTTCTATGAGCTAAAATTACTGGATAAGATATGTAAAGAATTGGGCAAAAAGCAGGATATTTTGTTAAGGATAACTCCCGGAGTTGAAGCCCATACCCATGAGTACATTAAAACCGGGCAGATTGACTCCAAGTTTGGCTTTACTTTACCTGACGGGCAGGCTATGGATGGGGTGAAGGAGGCTATAAGTCTAGAAAATGTAAAGCTGGTAGGGTTACATTGCCATATCGGTTCACAGATATTTGCCATGCAGTCATTTCAGCATGCGACTTCTACAATGATGGATTTTATAGGTGAAATTAAAAAATCTAGTGGTTACGAATTGGTAGAACTGGATATGGGCGGGGGCTTCGGTATTTATTATTACCCTGGCGATGAACCCCGGGCTGCTGAAGATTGGGCTGAGGCGGTAATGCTAACCGTAGAGACCAAAGCCAAGGAATTAGGCCTTACTACACCCCGGGTGGTAGTAGAGCCAGGTCGCTCCATTGTTGGGCCGGCTGGGGTTACTCTGTATACGGCCGGTTCAGTTAAAGAAGTAAAGGGTATAAGAAAATACCTGGCCGTAGATGGAGGTATGGGAGATAATCCCCGACCGGCTT
>CAZUFR010000282.1:0-2074 GCA_964619655.1 uncultured Syntrophomonas sp.
ATATGCTTTCCATTTCTATCCTCCATTAGTATATTAAAATAATTTGCTCTAATATGGCAAGAAAATACGATTATCATCTATTTTCCCCTAAATATATTGACCTATGCAGAAATTAAAAGTGACAGCTCTCCCCGAATTAAACCGGGAGGAGTTGTCACTTCCACACTTTTTAAAGCTCTATGATTCTTGGAGTTATATTGTTTTCGTCAAGGTCAATCAGGGCATAACTACCGCTACCTCCCAGGCGCGGGAGGGAAGCGCTTCCCGGGTTAATAAACCATGTTCCATCAATTTTTTCACACATGGGAACATGAGTGTGACCAAACAGGACAAAATTCACCCCCTGTTCCTGACCCCGGTAAAATAGTGAATTCAGGCTTCTTTTAACTCCATACTGGTGACCGTGAACCAGGTAAAAGGTACGTCCTGCCAGGCTCACCTGGCGTTCCTGCTTACCTTTACGGCCATAGTCACAGTTTCCCATAACCCCGACCCAATCAACATCCAACCAGCGTGCCAGTTTTTTTCCGTCACTATAATAATCGCCGGTAAAAAACAGATAATCTGGCTCGGCTTTTTGTAAAGACCTGGCTACTAGCTCAATTCTGCCGTGGCTATCTCCGGCTACCGCAATCCTCAAAAGTCCCGCCTCCGCCTGAGGTGACAGGGAACGGTTCCTCTGTCACCCCGGTCACCATTTTCTCCAATAAAGTCCGGGCCTTGAGCAGAGCCTGTCCCCGGTGGCTAATCCGGTTTTTCTTCTCATGGGAAAGCTCGGCAAAAGTCTGAGTATAGCCTGCGGGAATAAAGAGAGGGTCGTAGCCAAACCCGCCTGTTCCCCGCTCTTCATAATCAATTCGCCCTTCACATTTACCTTCCACGGTGCAGATATTACCATGGGGATCGCTAATAGCAATAATGCAAATAAAACGAGCTTGCCTTTTTTCACCTTCAAACCCTTGCAGCATCTGCAGTAGTTTACGGTTGTTTTTCCGGTCATCAGCATCTTCCCCGGCAAAACGAGCGGAATATATACCCGGTTGTCCTCCCAGAGCGTCTACTACCAGACCGGAATCATCAGCCAAACAGGTAAAGCCGGTGTGTATGGCGGTAAGACGGGCTTTTTTGCCGGCATTTTCGCTGAAGGTCTTTCCGTCTTCCTCAATTACCGGCATATCAGCCACATCATCCAGGCTGATTACCTCAATGTTTAAACCGGCCAGCATCTGTTGTAGCTCTTCTATTTTATGCTGGTTGCGGCTTGCCAGCAGTAACTTTGCCATTTAAATTTGCTCCTCCAGGATATTCTTTTGCAGGATAATCAGTTCCTGTATCCCTTTTTGAGCCAATCCCAGCAGAACGTCCAGGTCCTGGCGGCTAAATACACTTTTTTCACCGGTACCTTGTATTTCTACAAAATCACCTCTGCCGGTCATTACTACGTTCATATCCACATCGGCACTGGAATCTTCAACATACTCCAAATCAAGTAATGGTATACCTTCCACTATGCCCACACTTATAGCTGCAACATAATCTTTCAGCGGTATGTTTTCTATAATTCCGCTGTCCTTAAGTTTTTTTAAAGCCAGATAAAGGGCTACGAAACTTCCGGTAACTGATGCGGTCCTGGTACCTCCATCAGCCTGGATGACATCACAATCAATCCATATGGTTCTTTCACCGAGCTTTTCCATGTCAACTACGGCCCTTAAAGATCTGCCGATAAGCCTTTGAATTTCAGAAGTTCTGCCACTAATTTTACCCCGAGCAGCCTCACGCGGGCTTCTGGTCCCAGTTGATGCCGGCAACAGGGAATATTCGGCGGTTACCCAGCCGCTGTTACTACCTTTTAGAAAGGGAGGTACCCGCTCCTCCACCATAGCGGAACAGAGCACCCTGGTATCACCAGTTTCAATCAAAACCGAACCATCGGGATGTTTTAAAAATCCTGGTATGATTCGAACCGGTCGCATCTGGTCATTTAACCTGTCTAAGGGTCTACTCATTAAACTTCACTCCTCATTGTCGTGGTTCTCGGTTTTAAGGTTTTATTTAGATTCCAACGTGGTAA
>CAZUFR010000283.1:0-2071 GCA_964619655.1 uncultured Syntrophomonas sp.
GCATACATATCCAGGTAATTCACCCGCAGCCAGGCATCCATAATGAAATAGCCCATACCATATTCGGTACCATAGGTTTCTGTAAAAAACAAAACGGATACGGCTGTTCCCAGAGCCAGGCGAATGGAGGTTAATACTTCGGCCAATGAAGCTGGGAGTATGATTTGACTAAGCATTTGCAGTTTACTGGCGCCCAGGGAGTTGAGTGAACGAAATATCTCCGGGGGGATGTCTTTAACCGCATCCCGGGCGGTAATTATGATTTGAAAAACTATGATTATCACTATCATTATGAGTTTAGAAGTTTCGCCTAAACCGAACAATAGCATTACTATGGGGAGCAACGCCAATTTAGGAACCGGGTAGGTGAAATAAACCAGAGGGGACAGGATTTTATCCACTTTTTCAAAATAGCCCATCAAAAAACCTAAAGGTAGTCCCAGCAGAATGGCTATAGCAATGCCGGCCAAAACCCTTCCGGTGCTGTATAGCACATGTATTTCCATTTTGGCAGCAAATATTTCTATAATATTTATACACACTGCCCATGGAAATGGGACAATGGGGAGTTTTAATAACCATGCTACGGCCTGCCAGAGAATAATGACGACCGCCAGGCTGTATAGTGCTCCCTGCCATTTATCTTTTAAGAGCACCCTAAAATCATCCTTTATCAAGTATTTTTCGAAGTTTCATGGACATATCGTAATACTCGTCTCTGTATCTCAAGTTATCCATTTGGAAACAGGGATTGTCTATAACCTTAAGTATTCGCCCCGGCGATGGTGAAAAAACGACAATTTTTCTGCCTAAATAAAGGGCTTCGTCTACACTGTGAGTAATAAAAATGGTAGTCACGTTGTTTTCTTTCCAGATGTTCAGGAAAAGCTCCTGCATTTCTTCCCGGCTTATCGCATCCAGAGCAGAAAAAGGCTCATCCATAAGCAGCAAATCGGGCTTCAATATGAAAGCCCGAGCAAGCGCAACCCGCTGTTGCTGGCCACCGCTTAGTTCTTTAGGGTATCTATCCAAAAGATTATCAATACCTAATTTTCGGAAAATATAGTTATTATATTCATCCACCGGTGGCTGGTTTTTTATTTTTACCCCCAGCATAGCGTTCTGGTAAACCGTTTTCCAGGGCAGCAAGCCATAGTTTTGCAGAATCAGCCCTATACGCTGAGATTTGGGATTAATAATCTGCCCATCTATGAGGACACTGCCGCTGTAATCCTTTAAAATCCCTGATAACACATATAGAAAGGTTGACTTACCACAGCCGGAGGGACCGATAAAGGTATAAATATCTCCCCGGTCAATATTTATATTTAGCCTGTCCAGAGCTACTATCTTTTCATTTTTGGTCTGATATTTTACGGTCAAATCTTTAATTGCAATCACTTAACTATTACCTCAATACGCTATCATCAACCAAATCCTTATATTCATAATTCCCTTCAATGAGTCTTTTCGCCTGCATCCATTCTACAACATCAGCTACAATATTTTCTTTTGGCCTTTCCGCTTTACTATATTGCGGAAGCTTAAGGGAGTCTTTTATTTCTGCCGGAAAGCTCTGTTCCTGGATTATAAAATCGCTATAACTGGAAACCGGTTCTGTTTCCAGATAAGCTACCGCATTATTATAGGCTCTCATAACCGCCTTAATTTCTTCCGGGTTTTCCTGCAAGCTTTGCGAGGTAAAGGCTATGGCCCCGGCCTTATTATCCATCTCATCAGTACTGATTAAAGCCAGGGCTCCATTTTTAACTGCCAGACCGGCCAAAGGTTCAGGCAGAATAGCTGCATCAATTTTTGCGCCTTGCAGCATTTCGAGGCGAGTGGGCAGCGGCGGAATGGCTATTTTATTTATATCCTCAGGTTTTATTTGCGCCGCTTCCAACATTTTATCAGTGGTATATTCCATTATGGTATTGGTCGACATACCTACCTTCTTCCCTTTAACGTCCTTAAGCTCATTAATCCCCGAGTCTTTTCCAGCCAGTAGCTCAACATTACCTTCATTTTTGGCAACTATCTTGAGCTTGATTCCTCCCTCATTGGCAAAAAC
>CAZUFR010000284.1:0-2051 GCA_964619655.1 uncultured Syntrophomonas sp.
AACTACGGACTCAGTTAAATGACCAGGGTAAGCGCAGGGGATTGCATGATAATGACGTTTTAAAAAAAAGCCAAATTCTTGATAACTTAATAAATCAGTACTACCTGTTACTCCGGGAGCAAACTCGAAAAACGGCCCACTAATTTTGGCCCAGGAGTGCAATTTATAAAGTAAAACACCACTTCTCATCTAAGAGGAGTGGTGTTTTTGTCACCAGGTTTAAATATTGTTTAAGCAAATGGTCTTTCTTTACCTTTATGGATGTTGTGCATAACCATCAATAGCTGGTTGCGGTTTTCCATATGAAGGGCTGCTTCTAATCCAGCACAGTCCAAATTCTGGTTGATGGCTTCCTTGGTACAGCGGATAGCTAGCGATTCCTTGTTTACTATGTCTGCAGCGAACTCCAGAGCAGTTTCCAGCAATTTATCCCGGGGAACACAACGGGAGGCCAGCCCTAAATGCATTGCTTCTTCGGCCTGCATAAAACGGCCCGTTAGCAAGAACTCATAGGCTCGTCCCGTACCAATGTGACGGGGTAGAAAATAGCTTGAGCCCATATCTGCCCCTCCTAATCCCACATTGATATAAAAAGCCGAAAAACGAGCATCAGGTGTAATTATACGTATATCCGAGGCAATGGCGAAACTAAAGCCTGCTCCTGCTGCAGCTCCATGGATTAAGGCAATAATAGGTTGAGGAATCTTACGCATAGCCAGTTGCAATTCTGCTAGTCGGGTCTGATATTCATAGAAACCCGGGGCATGCATTAAATTCTCGGGAATACCTTCTTTTACATCTACCCCCCCACAGAATCCTTTATCTCCTGCACCCTGCAGAATTACGACCCGGGTGTCAAAATCATGTCTCAGCTTAGCCCAAAGGTCGGCCAGATCGTCTAACATAACCCGGCTTACGGCATTAAGTTTATCTGGGCGGTTTAAAGTCAGCAGCATAATACCCTGATCCAGCCTCTCGATTTTCAAGGTACTGTAATTACTATAATCCATCCTAACTCCCTCCTGTCTTTCCTTTAGTATTACTTCGCTTACAGCAAAGGAAATTCCTTCCTGCTACCCCTTGTCGGAAACGTCTATAGATGATAGAATTTTATATCATTCCGTTCCCAGTAATTCTACAGGAGGGCATTATAATTATGGGTAAAACTCGTCTTTATGCTGATAATGCTTGTGATTTAGATTTGGAGTTTCTAAAACAACTTCAGGTTAAGTTGTTTTATATGCCGATTACTATAAAAGATAAAACTTATCGGGATCGTTTAACTATTAGTCCTGGTGAATTCTACCGCTTGATTGCTGAACCCGAGGTAATACCTATGACCGCACAGATAACACCGGTGGAGTTTCAGGAGGAGTTTGAACGGGTTATGAAAGAAAGTGATGATGATATTATCTACATCGCTTTTTCCTCTGGTCTTAGCGGTACTTACCAGTCCGCCTGTATCGCCCGGGATATGGTAAATCCGGAGAGGATAACTGTAATAGACTCAGAGAGTGCTTCTGTAGGCTATGGTCTAACCATAATTAAGGCTGCCCGTGATATTGCTGCCGGCAAGAGCAAGGAGGAGGTAATTGCCGGAATAAAAGATAACATTGAGCGCATCCAACATATATTTATTGTGGGCAATTTCGAAATGCTAAAAAGGGGAGGGCGCATTAGTGCAACCTCTGCTACCCTGGGTAATCTTTTAAACATAAAATTAATTGCGCACTTCATAGATGGGAAGATTCATCCTCTGGAAAAGGCTCACGGGATTAAAAAGGCAAAAAAAAGGCTCTTGGAAGTTATGGAGGATAGAGGTTATCAACTATCAGAACAGTTAATAGGAATCAACCATTCTAATGACCTGGAAGGAGCCCTGGAGATTAAGAAGTTAATTGAAGAAAAATTCGGCTGTAAGGAATTCGTAATTTCCGAGATTGGTGCAGCCATAGGGTCCCACGTGGGCGCCGGCACCTACTCGGTGTTTTTCCTAACCCATAGGGCGAAACCGTAGATGTGTAGGGAACGGCCCCTGTGCCGTTCCGTCA
>CAZUFR010000285.1:0-2047 GCA_964619655.1 uncultured Syntrophomonas sp.
GTTGCTCCTGGTGCAGGTGCTTTTTTACCTGTAAATCCGTATACCAGCGGGCCAGTTTAATTATCTCAGCATAAATTTCCGTATAGGAGGGCAGTTGTTGCACACAGCTGCGACACTCATTTACCAACTGCAAGAGGTATCCACTATCCTCATTATAGGGGTAATAAAGGTAGTAATCAGTATCACTGCTGCCGGGAGTTAAGGCATCGAAAAGGGAACGATGCAACTGTTCAAAGGCTTTTCCATCCGTACTCCCGGCCCGATCACAAAGGTTGTCGAGATAATCGCAGATAGTCTGATAGGCCACAATCAGACGCAGGGTTATGCATTCCTTTGGCCCACAGTTAACTGCATAAACTGCTCCGCCGTGGCAGTGAAAGGCCTTTGTATATAGGCTGGCCAGAGCCTGTTTTTTAAGTTCCGGGTCTTTACATTGATTGGCCCGGGTTTCCCAGTATTTAAGCAGCCTTTTCACCTGGGGCAGAGTTTTAAATATATAATGAAGCAATATGCCGGAGCGAGTCTTATAACGCACCGGCAAAACGGTAGGCATAGTATCTGCTGTTTCCAGATGCATTGTGGTTCCTCCTTGATATTAAGATTAATGCTTGGTGACAGGGGGACGGGGTTGTTGACACCCACTTCGTGGGTGTCAACAACCCCGTCCCCCTGTCACCTCGGCGGGGCGTCGTACATTTCCGGGGACACGGCCAACGGAGGGATAACACTTGTTTCAGGGCTCAGTTTTTTGTAATACCCTTCTAAAATATAACGGCTCAGGGATTTCATCTCCTCCATAACAGCAGTCCGGGGGAATTCCTGCAGCAGGTTTAATCCCAGCTCCAGGTATTGGCGAGACAAATAAACCGATTCTTCCAAAGCACCGCTTTCTTCTAATATTTCCTGCACTTGATTAAGCTTTGCGGGCTGGCTAATACCATTTTTCAATATATTTCTTATCTTTTCACCCTGCTGATGGTCTTTTAAAGCCAGTATAACCGGCAACGTAATATTTCCCTGACTTAAATCATTGGCAATCGGTTTACCCAAAAGCTCACTATCTGAAACAAAATCCAGCACATCATCAATTATTTGATAGGCATATCCCAGGTATAATCCGAATTGCTCCAGCATTCTAATCTGCTTCTGGGGTGCCTTACCCAGGATGGCTCCGACGGCGCAGCTAGAGGCAAAAAGACAGGCAGTCTTACGGTAGGTCTTATCGAAGTAATCTTCTTTGCTAAGATTAAGGTCAAAAAGCATTCCTAACTGTTTTATTTCTCCGGAACACATCACTTTGATGGTACTGGTCAAATTCTCCATTACGGCTGCTGAATTAGATTGGCTGATAAGATTAAAGGCAGCAGCAAACAGATAATCTCCGGTTAGTACGCCCACCTGATTGCCCCAACGCTGATTCAGGCTGGGTTTCCCGCGGCGCAGCTGCGAATTATCAATAATATCGTCATGAACCAGTGAAGCCATATGAATAAGCTCTACTGCCACCGCAATATCAATAAGGCGGCTCTCATCGTTAGGATACATGCTTCCACATAAATAAACCATACGCGGACGCAGCAATTTACCGCTATTCTCCACCAGGTAGTTCAAAATGTGGTCTACTTCGGGGCTGCCGCAATACAGCACTTCCTGCAGACGTTTATTTACTTTTTGAGCTGGGAAGTTGGAATAATCTATAGTAGCATCCGTATTTATGGTAAACACTCCTTTAAAAACCTTCGTACCCTAGTAATTTACCCATACGGATAGGATATAATACCATTTAATTATACTAGAAAAAGCCCTTGTTTGAGTGCGTTAGTGTATATGTGGTTAAAAGAGGTGGGCCGGGCTACCCTGCCGATAACTAAAACTGGGTCAAAACTGGCAATCCCGCGGGCGAACACATGGGTTCGCCCCTACATCTGCCGACCTGGAACACATGGGTTCACCCCTACATTTCGGAAGTCGGATTTCGGAAGTCGGAGGTCAGAAGTCGGAGGTCAGAAGTCGGATGTTAGAGGTCGGACGACTGTTTCGGTTTGTC
>CAZUFR010000286.1:0-2044 GCA_964619655.1 uncultured Syntrophomonas sp.
AGTGCTACCTTCACACGGTAGAAGTCGTGGGTTCGAAACCCTCCGCGCCCACCATTGAAATCAAACGATACCGGGGTTTTTTGACCCCGGTATATTTTAATTAAAGGGGCCATTTAATGTAATTTTTAATGTTAGAGAGGTCCAAAAATATATCTCCAAGCTTTTCCCTTTGAACTTTCGGCAAGAAAAGTATGGTAAGCTATTTTGTGGAAGGACTTAACGACCGTAAAGTAGAAATATATATTTCACTCTAAATTTGTTCTACCAGATTAAGTGGGAGATGACAACAAATTGTCATTATATTTGATTATTATATAGGGAGGAATCCTTTATCTATCCAATTATTAATATAGCCAACTGGCAGGAAAATCTGTTGGTTCAGGCTAGTGGAACCAGACGGAAGAAATGGATGGAAAATGCGGATAGCGGCGAACAGATTTTGGTCAAATGGCCTAATTATGGTTTAGGTGAGGTTTATGCGGAAAAAATCTGCAGTGAACTAGGTGGATTGTTAAATATACCTATTATGCGGGTAGATATTGGATGCTGCAAAGGAGAGTCGGTGATCCTGGCTTATAATTTTCTGCATCCCGGCGAAGAATTAAAAGAAGGTGGAGATTTCTTTGAAGACTACCAGGCTGATTCGGGTAAACCCAGTTTAGTACCGCGATACACGTTTCAGCGTATTAGAACCATTGTTGAGCCTTATGGACTGTTGCCTGACCTGCTGAATATGATTATCTTTGATGCTCTGGTGGCCAATTCCGACCGACATCAGGATAATTGGGGCTTATGTTTTAAGGAAGATCAGGTGCGTTTGGCCCCATTGTATGATCATGGTTCTTCTCTGGGTTGGAATCTGAATGAAGACCGAGTAAGAAAGATAATGTCCAATAACCGAATGTTCGAGGCTTTTATTAACCGGGGTATGAGTTTGATACGGCTGGAAGAAGGCCATAAAATCAATCATTTTAACCTTATAACCGGTATTAAAAACCGAGAAGATATGGGGTTAAGGACTGCAACAAAAACAATTAGTGCTTTGAACAAAGATTCAGTGTGGAATATTATAAAATTAATGCCTGATGATATCATGTCTGATTTAAGGAAAGAATTCGTGTTCAGGTTATTACTGGAACGGAAAGCTTGTATAGAAAGGCTGGTGAATTAAGTGGTAAGAGAAAAAGAAATTGAACTATGGCTGGTATGGAAAGAACCCCAGAGTAGACAGCGCTATGTAGTAGGAAAATTGTGGTATGAAAATGACTATAAATTCAGATATATCCACTCCTCGGAGGATTGTGCCCGGAAAATAAACCACTGCGGGATAGATCGGGCTGAAAAGTTGGGATTTACTCGCCTGGTACCTTTCCCGGAAATGCAGGTTTATTCTAACACCAAACTCTTTTATATTTTTGAGCGACGCCTTCTCAACCGCAGACGGCCGGATTTCGCAAAATTAGCAAGAGAGCTGGGGCTTAATGAAAGTTGTACCTCCCTGGAATTATTGCAGGCAACAGGCGGACGGCTGGCTACAGATACTATAGAATTTGTTACGCCCTTTATATTTTCACGTGATGGTGATTTCGATGTTGATTTCAATGTCGCTGGATGGAGACATTACCAGGGAGAGCAAGCCATAAGCGAATTATCTCCCGGCACATTAATCCGGCTAGTCCTCGAACCGGATAATCCCTATGACTCCTTTGCTATTCAGGTGAGGAGTCCGAGTGATATCATGCTGGGGTATGTACCTGTATACTACAGTCGCTATCTGGATGAAGTGGTTCGTTCAGGGGAGTATGAGGCCCGGGTGTTAAGAGTTGGCCCCCCCGGGGACCCCCAAATCCGATTAATGGTCAAAGTAACTGGCTGGGCTCCTTACCTGGCCCAGGTGGTAGAAGATTTACAGCGTCGTAAGAAAGCCGCAATACAGTAAAATGGCAAATAGCAGGAGGCCCGGTTAGGTCGTGAATCTACTCTGTGTTCTTATAGAGAAAGGTGCCCCGCACCGATACCTGTTTTGGTTGGAAACCATGTGTAT
>CAZUFR010000287.1:0-2031 GCA_964619655.1 uncultured Syntrophomonas sp.
TGGCTGAAGCTATTTCCTTATGGGAAGGGCAGCAGGTGCAGAATCCGGCCAGCGGCGATCTAAACATTGGCGTACTAGGTCATGGCTATTCCCTTTACGACTCCTATATAAGCCTAAATTTGATAGAGCGGTTAAGGAAAATGGGATGCAACGTTTTTCTTCCGGAATCTCTGGATACCGGTTGTATAGAACAACAAGCAGCTACGGTTCCTAAACGGGTATTTTGGACCCTGGGACGTAAAATGGTGGGTAGCGCTTTATATATGGATAAGCGACCAGATATAGATGGGATTATATATCTGGCTTGTTTTGGCTGTGGTCCCGATTCTCTGATTGGGGAAATTATTGAAAATAAAGTTAAAAACAAATCATTTATGATGTTAACCATAGATGAACATAGTGGTGAAGGCGGACTAGTTACCAGACTGGAGGCCTTCTGTGACATGTTACGTAGAAGGAGGATGCGTGGTGAAGGTAACCTTCCCGCATATGGGTAATGCCCATATTCCTATAAAGGCTTTACTAAAAGGTTTGCATCTGGAGGTTATCCCTCCCCCACCCATAAGCAAAAGAACTATGGAACTGGGGGTAAAGTATTCTCCTGAATTTGCCTGTTTACCGCTAAAGGTTAATATGGGTAATTTCATCGAGGCTATAGAAGCCGGGGCTGATACTATAGTAATGGCCGGGGGCTGGGGCCCATGTCGTTTTGGCTACTATGCCCAGGTAGAAAGAGATATACTTAAAAATCTAAATTATGATTTCCGCATGGTTATCCTGGAAGCTCCAGACTCGCGGCTATCTGAATTACTTAAGCAGGTAAAATCCCTGGGGAAAAACGTAAGCGTTTGGGAAGCCTGGAAAGCGATTAAGTTTGCCTGGTATAAACTTAATGCAGTGGAGACATTGGAAAAATCTTTTGAATATCATTTACCCCGAGTCATTGATAAAGATGAAATTGAAAAAACATTTGATACAGGTCTGGAAAACATTGATCGGGCAGATAGGCGAGAGGAAGTCAATGATTATACCAGGACAACCCTTAAAAAAATGCAGGAGCAACCATGTCACAATCAACCAATCCTTCGTATTGGATTGGTAGGGGAAATATATACCATTTTGGAACCGGCCACAAATTATGATGTGGCCCGCTATATGGGGCGGTTAAATGCCGAGGTTACGCGCTCTATTTATATGAGTGAATGGGTAAATGACCATTTGCTGGGAGGGTGGATTAAGAAGTCCCGGCATGCCGAAATAGTTAACTGCGCCAGTCCTTATCTGAACTACTGGGTGGGTGGTCATGGCCGGGAAACTGTTGGTTTTACGGTAGATTTTGCTCGTAAAAAATATGATGGAGTAGTACAAATTGGACCTTTAACTTGTATGCCAGAAATTGTTGCCCAGTCGGTATTGGGCAAGGTTAGTGAGCGGGAAGGTATCCCTTGTATGACCATGTATTTTGATGAACATTCTGGTCAGACTGGTATATATACTCGTCTGGAGGCCTTTATAGATATGCTGCAAAGAAAGTCTTACCTGCAGTCGTCCTTTAGTACCACAATAGGCGTTGATAACAAATTTGTCTTGTAAATAAATTTATCTAGGAAAACGACTAATTGTCTAGAGTGAGGGGTAAGGAGTGAGGAGTGAGGGGAAGCTTTTAAGGGAGGCTATCACCGTGCATTACTATCTTGGAGTTGATATAGGCTCAGTAAGCAGTAATTTTGTACTTATGGACCAGTACGGCAATATCAGAGAAAAGGTATATCTGCGTACCCTGGGTAACCCGGTAAAAGCCATAAAAGAAGGTTTTTTCCAGATTAAATCCCGGCAGGGTGAACATTTGGACATCCAGGGAGTAGGGACTACCGGCAGCGGGCGTCACCTGGCCGATGTTTTGCTCGGTGCAGATGTCGTAAAAAATGAAATTACGGCTCATGCAGTGGCAGCATCGGCGCTTTTTCCAGGGGTTCGTACCATAATTGAGATTGGCGGCCAGGATTCTAAAATAATCATTCTTAAAAATGG
>CAZUFR010000288.1:0-2024 GCA_964619655.1 uncultured Syntrophomonas sp.
ACTACCTGCCAGGCCTGTCCATCCATTTCAATAGTTACCCCGGTCTTAAAGTCATTAACCGATATCATCGTATCCCTCCATCAAATAATTAATAGGTTTTTATCACTGTGGGTTATGACTTCGCATCCCCCGTTTTTTACTATTACGGTATCTTCAATCCGGATTCCTCCCCATCCTGCTATATATATACCTGGTTCCACAGTTACCACCATATTCTCTCCTAATACGGCATCACTGCGAGGCGAAATCGCGGGTGTTTCATGTATTTCCAGTCCCAGGCTGTGACCGGTGCTGTGCTGAAAGTAGTCTGCCAGGCCATAATCGTCCAGGCAATTTCTAACCGCAGCATCAATCTCCCTGCAGACAGCACCCGCCTTGACCAGCGAAACCCCCAGTTTCTGCGCCTCTAATAGTTGCTGGTATCTGTGCTGAAATTCCGGCGAGGCTTCACTAATGACTACCGTACGGGTCATATCTGCGGCATAGCCTGAGTAAAAACCGCCAAAATCCAGAGTAAGCATATCCCCGGATTGTAACCGGCGTTCACCCGGTTGGCCATGAGGCAAAGCGGCATTCTCCCCGGCCAGAGCAATAGTAGCAAAGGCTTCATTATCACAACCTTTATTTCGCAAAAGATATACTATCTGACTGGCCAACTCTCTTTCACTAACTCCAGGGGCGATTTTATAGCGACAGAGCTCACTAAAAACCTCATCCCCAATACGGGCTGCTTCCCGCATCATTTGCAGCTCGCCTTCATCTTTTACCTGGCGCAGCTTTTCTACCACATTAATTAGCGGGACTAATTTATTCGGCAGGGATTGTTCCAGTTCGCGAAAAAAGCTGTAACTAATAACATGACCCTCAACTCCAATCCGGTTGAGCGGGGAAGATATCTTTTGCAGTTCCTCCAGGCCAGGAGGTCGGCTTTCCACCAGTTCCCAGTCAGGACATTCCCGTTTTACCTGCTCGAAGTAGCGGGAATCAGTAAATATATAGCGATGCTGTGGAGTTAATAGCAAACGGGCATCCTCACCCCCGGTAAATCCCGAAAGGTAGCGGATATTCTCCCCTTTACTAACCAGAAAGGCATCCAACTTATTCTCTTCCATATATAGCAGCATCTTCTTAATTCGTTCGTTCATTAATTATCCTCGTTTCGGTGGGTTTACTTTTCTATTTTACCGTAATAGGCCTTTATGTAAAATAATTAAATAATGCTAAACAATGTTTTCTAGTAAATAATGCTGTATCTATTAATAATAACTTATCTAGAGTTAGGGGTGAGGGGTAACCTCACTCCTCACTCCTCACTCCTCACTCCTCACTCCTTTGATTATCTCACAAGCCGCCAGAAAGGCCAGGCGGTAAGAGAGGGCTCCGAATCCAAAAATTCCTCCCTGTGCTACCGGCGAAATCAGGGATTGGTGGCGGAATTCCTCGCGTGCATAAATATTGGATAGGTGAACCTCTATGACCGGGATATTAACTGCCCGCAGTGCATCATGCAGGGCAATGCTATAATGGGAAAGGGCCCCGGCATTTATAATAATAAGTTCAAAATCATCCCGGGCCTGGTGTATCCGGTCTAACAGTTCCCCTTCGTGATTGGACTGAAAAAACTCAATCCTGATACCAACCGTGGTCGCCATACTCTCCAGGTCCTGGTTGATTTCCTCCAAACTCTGAGTACCATAAAGAGATGGTTCGCGCTGACCCAGTAAATTAAGATTAGGTCCGTTTATGACCAGAATGCCTCCGCTCAAACTATCACTCCTCTACTACTCACCGGCTATACTAAGGCTTTTCAAACGTATACTGGGAGCAGCCCTACCCCCAAAAAACCTTAAATCACTACCTAATGACTCAATGTCTGAGAAAAAATCCCCCAGGTTACCGGCAATAGTCGCGCCTCGTACCGGATAAGTCAATTTGCCGTTTTCAATCATAATTCCAGCCGCACCGACGGAAAAATCTCCTGATATCGGGTTAGCCGTATGCATACCCATCACTTCCGTTATATA